>NZ_JBHWUR010000124.1:0-21136 GCF_042737755.1 Streptomyces sp. NPDC059994 | reverse complement strand
GGCGACCATAGGCTCGGGTGGCTCACATGGGCGGGTCCCCACGCTCCTCACGGCGGTCCGCTCCCAGCTGCCCCTTGAGCTTGTCCTGGGCCGTGTCGACCTGGCTGCTGTACTTGCTCTGGGTCTTGTCGTCGGCGAAGTCACCGGCGCGGTCGACACCCTGGCCCGCCTTGTCCTCGTGCCCCTTGAGCATTTGCTTGAGCTTGTCCATCACGGACATGTCGAGTCCTCCTAGGAACAGCCCCCGCATCCCAGGATCACCCCTTCCCCCGCCACTCCGCATCCGGGCGGGCTCGCGGGGTGGAGCCGGGGCCCCGGCTCAGGGCCACAGCAGGTGCTGCTCCCCGGGCGCGTCGGCGGCCTCGCGCCCGTAGCGGAGCCGGGTGTGGACGCGGCTCACGTCCACACCCGAACTCCACCGCGAGCGGGGCGGCGGTGTACAGGTTCCACGCCTCGGCATGGAGTGCGGGTCGGGCCGTCCGGCCTCGACGTCCTCCGTCAGCCAGTCCAGGAACAGCCCCACCGGCTCGTCCGGGGCCGCGCCCGGGTCGAAGGCGGCCCGGCGGTCCGGCGAACACCTCCAGGCCGCGCAGCCACGCCCGTACGTCCCTCGGCCGCCCCGCTCCGTCTGCCGTACTCATCGCCTCGCCCTCCCCCGCCGCGCCCCTTGCGGAATCGGCCCTGCTCGGCCAGGGGGAGACCCCACCCCGTATGCGCTCGGCGCCGCGATAGGGTCGGCTCCATGCCCGTCGTCATAGCCCGCGTCCACCCCAAGCCCGGCCGTCTGCAAGAGGTGTTGGACGTGTACGCGGAGGCGGTTCCGCACGTCCACGAGGAACCGGGGTGCGAGCTGTTCGCCCTGCACACCGACCAGACGTCGATCTTCGTCGTCGAGCGCTGGACCACCCACGAGGACCTCGCGGTCCACTCCGCCACGCCCACCTTCGCGCGGACCCGCGCAAGGGTGGAGGGGCTCCTGGGCGCTCCCGCCGACGTCTGGGTCCTCGACAGCCTCCCCTTCGGCGATCCCCTCAAGGGGATCATCCAGTAGCGCCCCGGCAGGCGGCCTACCGCCGCGCCGCCGCCACGAACGCCCGGATCAGCCGCTCCGACTTCACCCCGCGTTCGCTCTCCACACCGCTGGAGACATCCACACCCCACGCGCCGGTGGCCTCGACCGCCTGCCGGACGTTGTCCGGATGCAGACCCCCCGCGAGCAGCCAGCGGCCCTCAGGGGCGGTGAACCCGGGCGAGGCCCAGTTCCACGGCTTGCCCGAGCCCGGGTCGGGGGCGTCGAGCAGCAGCATGTCCTCGGCCAGGTCTCCGCTGCGGACCGGGACCTCGGTGGCGGCGGTGGCCCGGATCAGGGTGCGGCCCGGCGCGCGCAGGGCCTTGTAGTACTCCGGCCCCTCGTCGCCGTGGAACTGGACGGCACGGATGCCGCTCTCCTCGGTCAGCCTCCGGACCTCGTCCACCGACTGGCCCCGGAAGACACCGACCGTCAGGACGTGCTCCGGCACCCGCCGGGCCAGCCTCCGGGCGGTTTCGGTGTCCACCGTGCGCGGGCTGGCCGCGAAGACAAAACCCACCGCGTCGGCCCCGGCCTCCACGGCCGCGTCCACATCGTGCCCGGTCCGCAGACCGCAGATCTTGACGAAGAGATCACTCATGCCCTCAGTCAACCAAACCCATAGTCATCGGACCACTGGCGGCCGATTGCGCGAGGTGTGGACCAAGTTGCCACCAACATCAGAGTGTTGGGCACATTGACATCCGATGTATTCGTCTCTACGTTCCCGGGCGAACCCTCACACCAGGGAGTCGCCCCATGCACACCTTGCGCACTCGCACCGGGCGCACAGTCGCCGGGCTCGCCGTGTTCCTCGCCTGCGCCCTGGGAGCCTCGGTGGCTCCCGCGGCTGCCGCGAGCGCCGCGGATCCGCCCGCCGCCGCGCCGGCCCCGGCCGCCCCGGCCACGCGGACCGGCCAGGTCGCGGGCCCCGGCACGGACTACGCGACCGACGACCCGTTCGCCTCCGCCCGCACCAACTGGTTCCGCCAGGACCGCTTCGGCATGTTCATCCACTTCGGCTCGTACTCCAACTGGGAGGGCGAGTACCGCCGCCCCGACGGCACCGTCTGCCGCAACGCCGAGTGGATCAAGCGGGAGTGCGGCATCCCCATGGACGCCTACGAGAAACAGGCCGCGGCCTTCAACCCCGCCGACTTCGACGCCAAGGCCGTCGTCAAGGCGGCCAAGGACGCCGGGATGCGCTACATCGTCATCACGTCCAAGCACCACGAGGGCTACGCGATGTGGCCCACAAAGGTCAACTCCTGGAACCTGCACGACCGTTCGGCCTTCGACAAGAACCGCGACATCCTCGCGGAACTCAAGCGCGCCACCACCGAGGCGGGCATCAAGCTCGGCTTCTACTACTCGATCTGGGACTGGCACGACCCGGACTTCGCGAACCCCGCGACCTTCCCCAAGTACGAACAGCGCATGTACGCGCAGCTCAAGGAGCTCGTCGACGGCTACCACCCCGACCTGCTGTGGTTCGACGGCGAGTGGTCGACCGAGAACCCCCACAACCCGTGGACCGAGCGGGACGGCGAACGCCTGGAGTCCTATCTGCACGGCCTCAGCCCGGACCTCGTCGTCAACAACCGGGTCGGCAAGCGCCGCATCGTCGACGGCGACTACGGCACCCCCGAGCAGGAGATCCCCGCCGCCCCGGTCGACGGCCAGCTCTGGGAGTCGTGCATGACGCTCAACGACCACTGGGGGTACGCCCGTTACGACCAGAACTGGAAGTCCAGCACCACGCTGGTGCGCAACCTCATCGCCACCACCTCCCGCAGCGGCAACTACCTCCTGAACGTCGGCCCCGACGCACACGGCCGCATCCCGCAGCCCTCCGTCGACCGCCTGCGGCAGATGGGCGACTGGCTGCGCGCCTCGGGTCAGGGCGAGGCCGTCCACGGCGCCCGCTACGGCGGCCTGGTCGACGAGCCCACCTGGGGTTCGGTCAGCCGCAAGGGTGACAAGCTGTACGCGGCGGTCACCCAGTGGCCGTCGAGCGGCGCGGCCCTGCATCTGAAGGCACGTACGGCCTTCGATGTGAAGGCGGCGCGAGTACTGGGCAGCGGCCAGCAGGTGCGGGTCACCAAGGCCGGTGACGGGTTCGACATCAGGCCGTCGGGCGCCGCGACCAACGCCGTCGCCACGGTCGTCGAGCTGACCGTGGACCCCGGCCCCACCTCCCCCGCCGGAACCGGCCACGGGCTCAGGCAGGAGATCTTCGACAACGGTGCCCTCAGCGGCGCCCCGAAGGTCACGCGCACCGATCCCACCGTGAACCACGCGTGGAGGTTCGGCGGTTCGCCCGACAAGGCCGTCCCGGCGGACTGGTTCAGCATCCGGTGGACCGGCACGATCGAGCCGCGCCGCTCCGAGACGTACACGCTCACCACCGTCTCGGACGACATGGCGCGCGTCTGGATCGACGGCAGGCTCGTGATCGACTCCTGGTCGCCGCACGGGCCGCGCGTCGACAAGGGCGAGGTGGTCCTCACCGCGGGCAAGCGTCACACGATCAGGGTGGAGTACGCGGAGCAGACCGGGGAGGCGCACATGAAGCTGCTGTGGTCCAGCCCGGGCCAGGACCAGCAGGTGGTCCCGGCGTCGCAGCTGTACGCGGGCTGAACCCCGCACCGGGGCGGCCGGACGGCTGCCCCGGTGGCCGCCCCGGCCGATTCGCTCAAGCGTTTTCCGGAGCAGGTGTCGATCCCGCCGGATCCCGTTCGCCGTACGGGTGAGTGCGGGATCGACCCCGCACCCGCACTCCGGCCGCGCGCACACCCACCTCGGGCACTCCCGTCGGCCGCCGTCGATCCGCACTACGGAGACCGCCGTGGCCAAGCTGCGCGTACACAATCCGACCACCTCCCTGGACGGCTTCGCCGCCGGTCCCCACCAGCGTCTTGAAGCGCCTTTCGGGGACGGCACCGACGGCCTGCACAAGTGGATGTTCGCCGCCATGCGGGATCGCGCCGACGGCAGGGCGGGGATCGACGCCGACTTCGTCGGGCGCAGTGAGCGGTACATCGGCGCGACCATCATGGGCCGCAACATGTCCGGCCCCCGGCGCGGGCCGTGGCAGGACGAGTCCTGGAAGGGCTGGTGGGGCGGCGGGGACGGCTGGTCAATGAGGTCCGCGAAGTGGCGTACAGTTGTGTCTACCGACGCGGGGTGGAGCAGCTCGGTAGCTCGCTGGGCTCATAACCCAGAGGTCGCAGGTTCAAATCCTGTCCCCGCTACTGTACGAAGAGGCCCGCATCCCCTGGGATGCGGGCCTCTTCCTCTGTGTACGCGCGCGCACGCCGTCAGAGCGTGCGGTTCAGCAGGGCGAGCAGGGCCTCCCAGTGACGGGCGTCACCTTCGGCGTTGTACGCGGCGGTGTCGGCCTGGGTGAAACCGTGCTGGGCGCCCGCGTAGACCTCGGTCTCGTGGCGGACCCCGGCTGCCGAGAGGGCCTTGTTCAGGCGGTCGATCTGCTCGGGGGGCATGCCCGCGTCCTGGTCGGCGTGGCCGAAGTACAGCTCCGCGGTGATGTGTTCGGCGAGCAGGTGGGGGCTGTCCGGGGCGTCGGTCGCCATCCGGCCGCCGTGGAAGCCGGCCGCTGCCGCGACCCGCTCCGGGAACGACCCGGCGGTGCGCAGGGCCAGGCCCGCGCCCATGCAGTAGCCCGTGACGCCCACCGGGCCGTCCGCGGCCAGCGGGGAGTCGGCCAGCCAGCGCAGATACGCGTCGGCGTCACGCACGACCAGCTCGGAGGTGAGGGCGAATATGTGCGGGCCGATGGCCTCGAAGATGTCCGGCCGCTGCTGGGGGTCGATGAAGTCCGGCAGCTCGACGATCGGCGCCCGCCCCACGCGGTAGAACACATTGGGGACCAGGACGGTGTAACCGGCCGCCGCGATGCGGTCGGCCATCCCCCTGAGGTGGGGGCGGAGCCCGAAGGCGTCCATGTAGAACAGGACCGCGGGGTGCGGGGAGTTGTCGTCGGGGTGGACGAGGTAGGCGTCGGCGGTGCCGTCCTGCGTGGGGATGTCCACGGAGGTTCCGAGCACTGTGGTCATGAACGTCTCTCTTCTCGTTCGTTCTTACACATGTGACAGACCAACAGCCTGTCACAATCGCCCGAACGCGAAGATCCTTTTATTGCCGTTCCGCACCGGTTGGACTGGTCCGACGTGCGGTGTTTTCCGGCCGTTTCCCGGCCCGGCAGGCCGGATTTGGCCGACTGCCTCTCCTCGGCGCCGCCGGGCCGGTGATGGCGGTGGAGCTGCCGCACACCGGCCCGACGGGCGACTCACGGCGTCAGGTCAGCACCACGACCTTGTGCATGCCCTCGGCGACGTGCGGACGCCCGGTCTTGTCGTCCGGTACGTAGCAGAGCAGCACGTACGTGCCCGGCGGCAGGTGGTGGGTCTCCAGGAGCGCGGTGCGGCCCGGGGAGACGACGCCGAGGCCGAGGGACGGGCCGGTGAACGGCGGCGTCCCGGTGCCGTTGCCGCCGAAGAACGCCTGGATCTGGGCGTCGGTGGTCCCGCGCTTGACGGGCTGGAGCGCCATCTCGTGGAGCTCGTCCGAGGCGTTGTGGACCAGGATGTTGTCCGCGGCCTTGTGCAGACCGTGGACGTCGAAGCGGGGGCCGGCCGGCGTCTCGCGGGTGATCACGATGCTGTCGGGGAAGGCGGCGAGGTCCTCGGACGAGCCGCCGCGCTTGCTCCCGCGCAGGGTGAGCGTGCGGGTGACCGGATGGGCCGGGTCGGCCAGGAAGGCGGTGAAGTCCAGGAGGACGACGGGGCCCGCGCTGATCGGGGTGGTGAAGGTCTCCGACACGGTCGGGGTGACCTGGGCGCCACCGAGCGCGTCCGCCTCGTCACGCACCGCGGAGATGCCCTTCGCGGCAGTGGCGGGGGCGTTCCTGTTGACGGCCTTGGCCAGGTCGGCGAGCACCTTGCGCACGGTGACACCGCGGTGCGGCCGGAAGGCCTGGAGGAAATGGCCGTTCGGGTCGTCGGTCTTCACATGGAAGGCGACCAGACCGGCCCGGGCGGTGTCCGGTGCGTAAATGCCCGCGCGCCCGATCGCCACCTCTACGGGGTGGCGGCCGTGGCCGGCGTAGTCCCTGCGGACGGTGGCGTCGGCGGTGGTGGCGCCGGCGAGGGCGGTGGCGAAGGCCAGGGCGGCAGCCGCCGTCCTGACCCCGTTGCGCAGCAGTGCGGTACGCATGAATCTCCTGTCGTCGCGTGCCCCCCTGTCACAGGGCAGCACCTTCGGCGCTGAGTGAGCGTCAGCCACGCAGACGGCAGGGCCGATCGGGGGTATCCCCCGGACCGGCGGGGCGCGACCTCAGTGCGGCTCGCCCACCGCCCGGTCCACGAGCGCCGCCGCACCGCCCGTGTACCGGGCCGGGTCGCAGAGCTCGGCCAGTTCCCCGGCGGTGACGTGGCCGCGCAGCTCCTCGGACTCGGCGAGCACGTCCCCGAGCGGGCGGCCGGACCGCTGTGCGGTGTGCGAGGCCCTGGTGAGCGCCTGCTTGGCCTCGGCCTTGCCGAGCCGCGGTGCCAGTACGGCGGCGATGCGCTCGGAGACGATCCGGCCACCGGTCAGCGCCAGGTTCTCGGCCATCCGCTCCGGCCGCACTTCGAGCCCCTCGGCCAGTTCGACCAGGGTGTGGGTGGCACCGCCGGTCAGCCGCAGACACTCGCGCAACAGCTGCCACTCCGCGTGCCAGGCCCCGGCGGAGCGCTCGTCCTCGGAGAGCATGCACTGGGTGACGCCCGCGGCCAGGACGGGCACCTGGAGGGCCGCGCTGCGCAGCAGCGTCGCCAGGACCGGGTTGCGCTTGTGCGGCATGGCCGAGGAGCTGCCGCGCCCGGTGACCGCGGGCTCCGCGACCTCCGCGACCTCGGTGCGGGTCAGGGACTGCACGTCCACCGCGATCTTGCCGAGGGCCGCGGCCGTGAAGGCGAGGGCCGCGGCGAGGTCGGCGATGGGCGTACGCAGGGTGTGCCAGGGCAGTTCGGCCGTGGCAAGCCCCGTCTCCTGCGCGAACGTGTCGGTGAGCCGTGCCCCGTACTCGCCCGGGTCCGGCGGGCCTTCGCCGTCGAGCCGTGCGTACTCCAGATATCCGGCGAGCGTTCCCGCCGCCCCGCCGAGGGAGACGGGCAGCCCTGCGTCCAGGACGCGCTCCAGGCGCAGGTCGGCGTCGAGCAGCAGCTTGCGCCAGCCCGCCGCCTTCAGCCCGAACGTGGTGGGGACGGCGTGCAGGGCCAGGGTGCGGCCCGCCATGGTGGTGTCGCGGTGCCGCCGGGCGAGAGCGGCCAGGGCGTCGGCGGACCTGGCGAGGTCGGCGCGCATCAGCCGCAGCGCCCGTTGGGCGACGAGCATCGCGCCGGTGTCGAAGATGTCCTGGCTGGTGGAGCCGCGGTGCACATACTCGGCGGCCGCCGGGTCCACGGCGGCGACGCGCCGGCTCAACGCCTGCACCAGGCCCACGACCGGGTTGGCGGTCTCCCGCGAGGCCAGCGCCAGCTCCCTCAGGTCGAGGTGCTCGGCGCGGGCCTGTGCGCCGATGACCTCGGCGGCCCGCTGCGGCAGGGTGCCGAGCCGGGCCTGCGCCCGGGCGAGGGCGGCCTCGGCGTCGAGCATCCCCTGCAGCCACGCCAGGTCGCCTACGGCCTCCTCGACGGGGGTGCCGGCGCGGACCGGCGAGAGCAGGCCGGAGTCGAGCAGGCTGTCGGGGCGGCTGGTCATACGAGTGCTCCTTGCAGCCGGTCGGGGGCGGCGACCGAGGTGGTGGGGCGGGGTGCGAGGGCCAGCACCGCACGGGCGATGGCGTCGGAGTCGGCCAGGGTCACCGAGTCCACCCCCGGCCGGATCCCGGCCGCGGTCACCCAGTGCACGCCCTCCGTGGGCACACCGTAGGCGAACCGGCGCGGGTGCGCCCGGCCCCGGGCGTCGCGGACGCGGTAGGGGCGCTCGGCGACGGCGAGGCCGCCGGTCTCGTACCCGGCCCTGCCCGCGTTCGGCACCCGGTGGTTCACGGCCTGCCCGGTGGCGACCAGGTGCTGGAGCAGCGGGTCGGCGGCGCGCCGCAGATCCGCCTCGGGCAGTCGCGCCTCGATCAGTACGTGGGCCCGCAGGGGCGGCCCGGGTACGGCCCGGGACTGGGCGACGAAGGCAGGGTTGACGGTGTCGATGCGTATCTCGGTCTGCGGGCCGGTGAGTTCGAGGATGCCCGCCTCGATGAGCGCGATCATCTCCTCGATGCGCGAGGTGGGCGGGCCGATGGAGAGGAAGGCGTTCAACGGCGTGTACCAGCCGTCGAGTTCGTCGCGGTGCGAGTCGCCGTGCAGACCGCTGTGGTCGACCGCGAGCCGGATCTCGTTGCGCAGGTCGCGCAGGACGTCGAGGGCGGACTTGAGCGGGCCGCTGAGGTTGCCGTGCCTGGCCTCGCGTACGTCGTCGCGCAGGTACTGGAGCAGCCAGTCGCGGAACGCGGCCCGGTCGCCGAACTCCTGGCCTCCGTACGGGCGCGACAGCCGCTCCCAGCTCCAGCGCTCCGCCTCGGGTATGCCGGCCGCGTCCAGCAGCCCGCTCCGGTCCTCGGCGCTCTCGCAGGCCAGGAAGCGGTCCACCAGGTCCGTGCGCTCGGCGTCGCGGCCGTGGGCGGTGAGCCAGGTGCCGTAGTAGACGCTCTCCACCTCGCGGGTGATCAGTGGCCACAACTCGTCGCGCAGACCGATCCGTTCGCCGTCGTCGGCCCGCTTGCGCAGGGTCTCGACGTGCTCGGGGGTGAGCAGGCGGGGGTAGTAGCGCTCCGAGGCGCCCTTCTCGTTCTCGCCGCGTGCGTGGTACGGAACGCCTCGGCGGGAGGTGGCGTACATCACCGGCTCCTGGCCCGAGGGCCGGTACACCAAACGGCCGTCGACTCGCTCGAAGGAACCGCCGCGCCCCTGGGTGAGGAGGGTCATGTGGTCGAAGAAGTTGAGACCGAGGCCGCGCAGCAGGACCGGCTCGCCCGCCTTGACCACGCTCAGGTCGAGGTCAGCGGGGTTCGCGGGCTGGAGGTAGCGCAGGCCGTGCACCCGGGCGAGGCTGGCGGTCCGCTCCTCGTGGGCGGTCGGCCGCACCGGGACGTGGCCCTGGGAGAGGACGACGGCGTCCAGACCGCTGAGCCAGGTGCCGTCGGAGAGGCCGACGGCCTGCTCGCAGTCGGCCTCTCCGTGGCTGTCCGTGAGGGCGACGGCGCGCGAGCGGTGGACCTCGATCGTGACGTGCGCGGGGGCGCGCCGGACGACCTGCTGGAACATCGCGGAGAGGTAGCTCCCGTAGAACGCGCGGGTGGGATAGGTGTTCGGCCCCAGGTCGCGGGCCTCGGCGAGCGTCTGCTCGTCGTGCCCGGCGCGCCCGCCGGACGCGGCGAGCTCCCTGGCCCACTCCTCCAGGGTCGGGCCGGGCTCGATGGGCCCGTCGATGCACGAGCTGTCGTCGGTGTGGACCGTGATCTGGGACGCCACCGTGTTCATCAGCAGCAGACGGGACTGGTCGGTACGCCACACCGCACCGGCGCCGGGCTCGCACGGCTCGACGACATGCACGGTCACCGCGGAGTGTGTCGGCTGCGCACGCTCGTTGGCACACAGCCGCTCCAGCACCGACAGACCGCGCGGTCCGGCGCCGACTATGCACAGCGTCCTGGGAACGCCACTCCTCATACCAACACTCTCCTGTCGTCTTGACCGAGCGGTCCCGCGGGCGGTACGGAACGACTTCCGGGGGAAAGGGCCGGTTGGCTGCTGGTTGTCGTTCCTCACATCGGGAAGATAGCCATGGTGAGGTCGTTCGATCCAAGGACACCGGTCAACTGCGGCATAGTGCGCAGGTGTTGGTCGTGCGGCGCTCAACTCGCCGGAGAGGGAAGACGCGCTGGTCACAGTGGTCGCGCCGGGCGCACCCGGATGGCGTCGGCCTGTCGCGGGGGTGACGTTGAGCACGCACGATGGACAAGCGGAGGCAACCAGTCCGCAGAGGAACCATCCGCGTGGAGGTGCGAGAGCGATGTGGCGACCTGATGGCTGGGACGTACGGGTGCGCATCGGCGTGCTCACCCCGCACGCCGATGTGGGCCCCGAGTCGGAGTTCCGCGCGATGGCGCCGCCCGACGTGGGCGTGCACGCCGCCCGGGTGCCGTTCGGGGCCATGCGCCGGGGCGGAGCCATGGACTCCACGATCCCGCTCGCCCCCGTGCGGGCCTTCGCCGAGCCTCCGTACGTCGACGAGGCCGCCGCGCAGCTCGCCGCCGCGCCCGTGGCGGCCCTCGCCTACGCGTTCACCAGCTCCGCGTACGTCATCGGCGCGGACGAGGAGGCGGCGATGCTCACCCGCCTCTCGGCCCGCGCCCACGGCCTGCCGGTGGTCGCCACCTGCGCCTCGACGGTGGAGGCTCTGCACGCCGTGGGCGCCACCCGGATCTGCCTGGTCGATCCGCCGTGGTTCGACACCGCGCTCAACGACCTCGGCCGGGCCTACTACGAGGCCGCCGGATTCGACGTACGGTTCTCCGCACCCTGCGACCTCCCCAGCGGGCAGGCCCTCATCCGGCCGGGCGAGCTGCACGACTGGGTGGCCCCTCGCATCCCCGAGGAGGCGGAGGCCGTCGTCGTGGGAGGCAACGGCTTCCGGGCCGTGGGCATGGTGGAGAGCCTCGAAGCCACCCTCGGGCGGCCCGTACTGACCGCCAATCAGGTGCTGCTGTGGGCGGCACTGCGCGCGGCCCGCAGCGACCCCGCCGCGATCACGGGGTACGGCCGGCTGTTCACGCCGGACGCCCCGCACCCGGCCGGGACCGGGGACGGGACGCCGTGACAGCGGGGCCGCACCGCCCCTACCGCTCCCGCATCACTCGGCCACCCGCAGGACGATCTTGCCCCGGGTGCGGCCCGAGGCCTGCCGGCGATGGGCCTCGGCGGCCTGCTCCAGCGGCAGCACCGCAGCCACCTCGACCTTGATCGCGCCGGCGTCGATCAGACCGGCCAGGGCGGTCAGGGCCGTACCGTCCGGCTCCACCAGGAACGGCCTGGCCCGCACACCGGCCGCGGCGGCCTTCGCGGCGAGCTCGTCCGACACACCGGAGGGGACGGCGACGAGCAGGCCTCCCGGGCGCAGCACGGAGAGGGAGCGCGTGCTGGTGCTGTCGATCTCGTCACCGACGAGGTCGACGACCACGTCGACGCCGGACAGCTCCTCCTCGAAGCGGGTGGCGGTGTAGTCCACGACCTCGTCGGCGCCGAGCTCCCGCAGCCAGGCGTGCTTGCCCGCGCTGGCGGTGGCGATGACGTGGGCCCCGAGGTGCTTGGCGATCTGGACGGCGAAGTGACCGACGCCACCCGCGGCGGCGTGGACGAGCACGCGCTGCCCCGTGCGCACATCGGCGGTGTCCACCAGGATCTGCCAGGCGGTGAGCGCGGCGAGCGGGACGGCCGCGGCCTCGTCGTGGTTCAGGGACGCGGGCCTGCGGGCGAACTGCCGGGCGGGAGCGGTGACGTACTCGGCGTACCCCCCGGCGGCGCGGGGGAACCACGGCATGCCGTACACCTCGTCCCCCACCTCCAGGGTGTGCACGCCGAAGCCGAGCTCTTCGACCACTCCGGCGACGTCCCACCCGAGGACGAACGGCGGCTCCCCGAGGACGCCCGCCATCCCGTGGCCCTCCCGCGTCTTCACGTCGACCGGGTTGACCCCGGCGGAGACGACCCGGACCAGGACCTCCGTCGGCAGCGGCACGGGGCGCGGCGCCTCGGTGACCCGGAGGACCTCGGGGCCGCCGAAGGCGGACTGGGTGACGGCGCGCATCGTGGGGGTGGTGTGAGACATGCGTGACTCCTCGAATGCGGGGCGGCCGCGCCCGCGCGGTGAACGATGCGGCCAAGCTATGGGAAGGGTAGTAGTAACCCGCAAGGGCACCTACTATCTTTTGGATAGTATCTACTCGACCGTGCTCCCCCGCGCGGAGGAATCGCCGAGGAACCGCCCATGAGCAGGAACTGCACCACCGGAAGCCACGACAAGCACGACGTCTACGCGGCCCTGTGCCCCTGCCGGAACGTGCTCGAACTCCTGGCGAACAAGTGGAGCGCGCTGGCGATAGGCGCCATGGAGGACGGTCCCGTACGGTTCGGGGCGCTGCAGCGCGTACTCCAGGGTGTCAGCCCCAAGGTCCTCACCCAGACCCTGCGCCGCCTGGAGGAGGCGGGACTGGTCTCCCGCACGGTCTACCCCGCCGTGCCCCCACACGTCGAGTACGCCCTCACCGAGCTCGGCCACAGCGCCGCCGAGCCGCTGGCGCAGATGCGCGAATGGGCTGAGCGGAACGTGGATCTGCTCTACGCCGGGCAGTGAACCAGAGGTGACTCCTGTAGGGATCACCTGCCTGGTGCAACCCTGACGCTTGGTCCTGTCGTTTCAGGTCGAAGAGGGACAGGAACACGTCACCCGGGCCGGAGGGGGCCCTTCCGGTGCGGCCGTGGTGTCAGAGTCCGAGTGCGGCGCCCGGACCGGGCGCCCATGGATGAACTACCTGACCCAAGGAGTTTTCCCGTGGGGAAGAGAGTCACCACACTTCTGGCCACCGCCACCCTCGCCACCATGGCCCTCGTCGGGCAGGCGAGCGCGACACCCTCGCACCACACCCCGTCGCCCACCACCGCCAAGTCGGCGGCGGCGCGCGTGGATTCGACCCAGACGCGGTATGCGCCGTTCACCCTCAACCACAACCAGTCGGTGAGCTCGAACACGGCGCGGCTGGTCATGCAGTCCGACGGCAACCTCGTCATCTACGACGAGTTCAACCGGGCCCGCTGGGCCTCGAACACCGTCGGCCGGGGCTGGACCGCCCGCTTGCAGACGGACGGCAACTTCGTCGTCTACACCCGCTCCAACCGCCCGGTGTGGGCCTCCGACACCGACGGCCACCCGGGCTCGCGCCTCGCCGTCCAGGACGACGGCAACGTGGTCGTCTACGACGGCAGCCGGGCCGTGTGGGCGTCGGGCACCAACCACTGACACCCCACCGCGGTAGCCACTGACCACCCTGCATCCGGCAGGCCGGGCACGCGCGGGCCCGGCCTCGCCGACGTACGTTCCCACGCGTCCGGCTACCGGCCCGTGTACTGCTCGCGGGCGTCCGTGACCTCGGTCAGGTGCGTCCGGGACCACTCGCACGTGGCGTTGAGGGGATCGATCAACGAGCGTCCGAGCACGGTGAGTTCGTACTCGACACGGGGTGGGTTCTCGTCGTACGCGGTACGGGTGAGGAAGCCGTCGCGCTCCATCGCGCGCAAGGTCTCGGTCAGCACCTTCGCGGTGATCCAGTGCAGCGGCACCCGCAGTTCGGAGAACCTGCGCGGGCCGTCCTCCAGACAGCGCAGGACCACACCGGTCCATTTGTCGCCGACACGGAAGGGCACCAGACCGCCCGCGCAGTCGGGGCGGTCGAAGAGGTCGGCGGGCAGGGGTGCGGGGGCGGGGCGGTCACTCATGGGGCCGACGCCAGCCCAGTACCTTTGCGGTAACCAGGGGTGCCCGCCCTAACGTTCCCGTCATGACCTCGACGAACGCGAATTCCGCGCCCTCCGTGAACCCCGCCCGCTCCACCGGCTCCGCCAACTCCGCCAACTCCTCCAACTCCTCCAACTCCCCCAAGCGCATCGGCGTTTTCGGCGCGGGCGGGCGGGTGGGGCGGGCCGTGGTGGCCGAGGCGGTGGCACGCGGCCACTCCGTCACGGCCGTGGCTGATGGTGGTGCCGCCCCTCGGCCTGGACGCCTAGGGCCCGCGCACCGGCCGGTACCGCACAGCGGTCGGCACGGTCCTCGACGGCCCCGGGCGCATCTCGCGCCCCGACCTGGCGCTCGCCGTGCTGGACGAGATCGACGCGCCGGGGCACACCCGGGTGCAGCTGGCCGTGGCGGACTGAGGGAACTCCCTTGCCGTGATCGTCGTGGGGCCGTGAGGATGGCGTCATGCCTACGTTCACCACCCCCGACGGGACCGAACTCGCCTACCACGTCCGCGGCGAGGGCGAGCCTCTGCTCTGCGTACCGGGCGGGCCCATGCGCGCCTCCGCCTACCTCGGGGACCTCGGCGGGCTGTCGGCACGGCGCCGGATGATCCTGCTCGATCTGCGCGGGACCGGCGACTCGGGCGTCCCCGCCGACCCGGCGACGTACCGCTGCGACCGGCAGGTGGCGGACGTCGAAGCCCTCCGCGACCATCTGGGGCTCGACCGCGTCGACCTTCTCGCGCACTCGGCGGGCGGCGATCTCGCCCTGCTGTACGCGGCCCGGCATCCGCAGCGCGTCCGTACGCTCACCCTGGTCACCGCCCGCGCGCGTGCCCTCGGCGTCGACTTCACCGAGGAGCACCGCCGGGAGGCAGCCGCCCTGCGCACGGCCGAGCCGTGGTTCGAAGCCGCGTACGACGCCTACGAACGGATCTGGGCCGGCTCCGACGCCGACGCCGACTGGGACGCCATCACCCCCTTCTTCTACGGCCGTTGGGACGCGGCGGCGCGGGCACACGCCGCGGCCGACGTGGAGCAGACCAACGCCGAGGCCGCGGAGGTGTACGCGTCGTCCGGCGCCTTCTCCCCTGCCGCTGCCCGCGCCGTCATGGAGACACTGGACGCACCGGTCCTGCTGATCACGGGCGAACTGGACAGCGGCCCGCTTCCCCGCGTCGCGGCCGACATCGCCGAGCTGTTCCCGAGGGCGGAACTCACCGTCCTGCCGGGCTCGGGCCACCACCCCTGGCTCGACGACCCGCAGGGTTTCACGCGGACGGTGACGGCGTTCCTGGAGGCGGGGGCGGTCCAGCAACTCCCTTCCCCCGTAAGGCCTCGGTAAGTCCTCCGCAAGCGATGAGTTTCCGCGCGGGCAGCGGTCTGCCCTCCGTCACCGCACCCGCGGACGACTCGGACGGAAGGGCCACCGCGCATGACCACCACCCACACCCTCGACGTTCCCGGCGCGCGCCTGCACTACGAGGTGCGCGGCTCGGGGCCGCTCCTGCTCGTCATGGGGGCGCCGATGGACGCCGGTGCGTTCGCGCCCCTGGCCGACGCGCTGGCGAGCACCTTCACCGTCGTCACCCATGACCCGCGCGGCATCTCGGGCAGCACCCTCGACGACCCCGGGCAGGACTCCACCCCCGAGCTGCGGGCCGACGACGTCGCCGCCCTGCTCGACGCCCTGGGGGCCGGGACCGCCGACGTGTTCGGCAGCAGCGGCGGCGCGGTGACCGGGCTCGCGCTGGTCGCACGGCACCCCGGGCGGGTGGGGACGCTCATCGCGCACGAGCCTCCCGTGATGGAGCTGCTCCCGGACGCGGCCGAACAGCGCGCCGCGACCGAGGACATCATTGAGACGTTCCACCGCGAGGGGCAGCCCGCGGCGTGGATGAAGTTCATGGCCAACGCCGGCTTCGACCAGCCCTCCGACCAGTGCTCCGGCGACGGCGACGGCCAGGCCGAAGCCGCCCCCGCCCCGCCCGTGTTCGAGCCCTCGCCCCGGGACATCGCCAACGGCGTCCGCTTCTTCGCCCACGAACTGCGCGGCACCGCCGCCCACGTACCCGACATCGCCGCACTGAAGACCGCCACGACCCGTACCGTCGTCGGCATCGGAGCCGCCTCGGGCGGTCTGGTCACCTATCGCACCTCGATGGCCCTGGCCGAGCGGCTCGCGGTGCGGCCGGTCGAGTTCCCGGGCGACCACGGCGGTTTCCTCGGGCAGCCCCTGGAGTTCGCGGAGGTGGTACGGAGGGTGCTCAAGGGCTGAGTCAGCCGAGTCACCGCGGGCGGGCGCGGGCGTCGCCTCACAGACCGCCCGCCCACTCCTCCGTCCAGTCCTCCGTCCACTCCACCGCGTAGTACTTCAGCCGCTCGTCCTGCGCGACGAGGCTCATGCCCGCCGCGGTCATCACCCGCTGGGAAGCGATGTTGTCGTGGGACGTGTCGCCCTTGACGCGGGTGATGCCCTCGGCGCGGGCGAACAGCAGCAGGGCGCGCAGGGCTTCGGTGGCGTATCCGTTTCCCTGGACCGCCGGCACCAGGCCGTAGCCGATGGTGACGGTGCCGTCGAGGTCGGGAGCGCCGTGGAAGCCGAGACCGCCGATGGCGCGGCCGTCCTCGCGGCGGCGGATCTCGTACGTCCCGAACGGCTGCGGGTCTCCGGCGCTCTCGCAGGTCTCAAGGTAGCGCCGGGCCCCCGCGGTGTCGGCCTCGGTGGGGTATCCGGGCGCCCAGCGCGCGTTCCTGCCCGGCTCGTCCGAGGTCAGCGCCACGGCTTCCGCGACGCTCATCGGGTGGAGTACGAGCCGTGCTGTCACGAGACATTCCATACCCGGTGGGATATCACCGGGTATGGCGCGCCGCAAGGGAATTGTCCAGCGGGTGTGGCCTGAGGTCGCCCCTGCCAGGAACTCCTTGCGCGCTACAGGAGTTCGCCGTGTGCGGCGGGTACGCGCGTGATGAACGCGAGCCCGTCGATCGCCTCCCTGGCGAGGGCGACCGCTTCCTCGGCGGTGGTGGCGTGGGCACGGGCCCAGGCCAGCCGGGAGAAGCCGTTCTGGAGGCCGTTCAGTTCGGTGCCCGGTGACCCCAGGACGTCGAGCGTCACCGCGTCGGGGCGCTCGGCGTCGGCGCCGGACACCTCGACGAGGGTCCCCTGGGCGGGTGCGCCCGCGAACCAGATGGCCTCGCTGCGGCCGGACCGGTCCGGGGCGTCGAGCGTGGCGCGGATTGCGGGCAGCACCTTCTCGCCGAGGACCTGCTGGAGCTGCGACTCGATCAGGTCCACGCCCGTCGCGTCGGTCACCATGTTCCAGAGTTCGTCGCCGCCGGTGCGCAGACGCGTCTCGATGACGCGCGGCCCCCGCTCGGTGAGGACGACCTCGGTGTGGGTGGGCCCGAACTCGACGCCCAGCGCGTCCAGCGTGGCGATGACGTGCCGGGTGACGGCCTCCGTCTGCCCGGACTCCAGCGGCGCGGGCATCACATGGCCCAGCTCGACCAGGCTGACGGGGTCGGAGTACGTGCGGGCGATGGTGACGACCACGTGCTCACCCCGCTCCGAGAAGGCCTCCACGCTGTACCGGGCGCCCACGAGAAAGCCCTCGACGGTGGCTCGCGGGTCGGGGCCCGTACCGCCGGCGCGTTCCAGTGCCGAATCCGCCTCCGCGGCCCCGGCGACGACGGAGACACCCTTGCCGGCCGCGTCCGTGAGCGGTCTGACCACACAGGGATAGCCGTGTGCCTCGGCGAAGGAGTGCAGCTGGGCGGGGCTGTCGACGACAGCGCAGGCCGTGGCCTCGACAGCGGCCTGCGCGAGCCGCTGCCTCATCGCGTACTTGTTCATGACGAGTTCGACGATCTCGGGGGTGTGCGTGTCGAGTCCGAGGACCTCGGCGACCAGGGCCGCCTGCGGCCGGCAGTCGTCGTAGAAGGAACCGATCCGGGTCACCGGCTGGACGGCGTCGATGGCCCGGGCCATCGCGATCCACTCCTCGTCGGAGGCGTCGGGGCTCAGGACGACGATCCGGCTGTGCTCCTCGGTGTCGTCCGTCTTCGCGAGGTGTTCGGGCCAGCACATGACGGACGTGGTGACCTTCCGTCCGGCCGTCTCGCCGAACGCGCGCATGCGGGCCGGTATGTCGTACCCGGCGCCGAACACCAACACGTGTTCCGTCACGGCAACCCCTCTCCTCGTTGATCTTTTCCGTAGCAATATCAACTGTCAAGGTCTGTACGCCACTTCACGCACGGGGAAGCGAGATCAAGAGCCTGGTCCCCCCGCCCGGACCGCCTCGCGTGCCGGCAGGCAGGCGGGCCGGCCGGCAGGCGGGCAGGCAGGCAGGCCGGCAGGCAGGCCGGACGGCAGGCAGGCCGGACGGCAGGCAGGCCGGACGGCAGGCAGGCCGGACGGCAGGCAGGCCGGACGGCAGGCAGGCCGGACGGTCGCCGAGTTGATCGGGCCGCTCGTCCTGACCGGGCTGATCGTCTGCTGGGGAGCGCGGGGCTGGATCCTGCTGGGCGGCCTGTTCGTCGTGGCGGCCTCTGGCGATGCGGCCGGTGGTGCCATGGCGAGGCCCAGTACACGATGGCCGGCCGATCCGGAACTCCCCGCGGGCCGGCGCGCCGAAGGGTTCGAAGGGACCCTGCAGGAGTGCGCGGCACGGGTCGAAGAGGTGTGGACCGACATGTGCCCGGCCGGGCTTCGCCGCCGCATGGACGCCGCCGTCGGCTGACGGGATGCCGGGCCGGGGAGGCGGCCGCGGCCGCTTGCGTGATCCATCAGCGAGGGGAGTGCGCGTTGAGTACCGAAGCCGGCCGCGAACCCCGTGCGACCGCGACGGACGGGACCGGCACGGGCGCCGTACGGCACTCTGATGTCCACGAACGGCCTGACCGACGCCGAGCTCGGAGCCCTCGTCGAACGGGGTGCGGAGTTCTCGAACGGATCGGTCCGCCCCGGTGAGCAGCTTGACCGGCCTGGTCGCCGGCATCCACTTCCTCAAGACCGCCACGCGGACCCGTACGTCGTTCTCCCCGCCGCTTTGCGGCTCGGCGGCGCAGACGTCGCCGCACTTGTCCGAACAGCTCACCGGCGGGCGCGACTTCATCACGGCAACGCTCGGGGCGCTCCTCCAGGGCGAGGTGACGGCCGCCCCTGCCAAGCCCATCGTCTTCTCCCCCTTCGGCCTCGGCATACTCGCCGTGGCGGTCGGCCACCGCCTCCTGGGCGAAGCCCGGCGCCGGGGCAGCGCCGTCGAGATCCCCGACTTCATCGGGGAGGCCACGCGCTGGTGACGTCCGGCGCGAGAGGGTCTCGTGGTGTGAGGAAGCGGCGCGGTACGTACGGTGCCCGCACCCTTCACATCCACTTCCCCCTCGCAGGACTTCCCGGTCGCGTCGGCCGGGCTTGGGGGATCCGGGCAGCGGTGCGGTGTAAGCAGGAGTCATGGATCTTCGGGCACTGAGCGCGCGGCGCTACCCGTACCGCCGCCTGCGCCACGCACTGCTCGCGGCGCCGTTCGCGCTGATCGCGTTCGTCACGGTGGGCGACATCCTGGCTCCGCCCGATGTCCACCTCGGGCCGTTCCTGGTGGCCGCGCCCGCCCTCACCGCGTCCTTCGCCGGGCCCCGGACCACGGGGTTCGTCGGTGCCGTCGCCGTCGTCGCGCAGGTCGCGGTGGCGATGGTGCGCAGCAGCGCCACCGACCTCAACCACTCGGTCCAGATCGTCTCGCTGATCCTGATCTCGGTGTTCGTGACGCTCTTCGCCCATCTGCGCGAGGTGCGCGAGAAGGAGCTCGTCCAGCTGCGTTCGGTGGCGGAGGCCGCCCAGCAGGTGGTGCTGCGCCCGCTGCGGGAGCGGATCGGCCCGCTGCGCATGGCCTCGGTGTACCTGGCGGCGGAGGCGGAGGCGCAGATCGGCGGTGACCTCTATGCCGCCGCCCGCACCGCCCACGGGACCCGGCTGCTCATCGGGGACGTACGCGGCAAGGGCCTGCGGGCCGTGGGGGACGCGGCCGTCGTCCTGGGCGCCTTCCGGGCCTCGGCCCATCAGGAGGCCGAACTGTCCGGCCTCGTGGCCTATCTGGAAGGCGCCGTCACCCCGGACCTGGACGACGTCTCCGTGGGCGACGCCGACCGCGCCGACGACCCGGGCGAGGCGTTCATCACCGCGGCGGTGCTCGACGTACCCGACGACCGGCAGACGCTCGGCCTGGTCAGCTGCGGGCACCCGCCGCCCCTGCTCCTGCGCGGCGGCCGGGTCATCCGCCTCGACGTGGCCCATCCGGCACCGCCGCTCGGCCTCTCGGAGCTCGTCGGGTCCGGCATCGCGGCGCTGACCTTCGCCGCGGAGACCTTCGCCTTCGAGGAGGGCGACATCATGCTGCTCTACACGGACGGCGTCATCGAGGCACGCGACGAGACGGGGACGTTCTATCCCCTGGCGGAGCGCCTGGCCGCCTGGTCGGGCACGGGCCCCCAGGCCCTGCTCGACCACCTCTGCGACGACCTGCTCACCCATGCGGCGGGGCACTGCCTGGGGGACGACGCCGCGATGGTGGCGATTGAGCGGTTGGGGTGACGGCGGGTGATCCAACCGGGTGGCGTGACTGGTCCGATCCGGCGAATGTCGGGCGTGTTTACCGGTCTGAGTGCAAACGATCCCGAGCAAAGCGGGAAGGCATGCGAATGCGTTGACAGAACGCACCAGACCTCCTCGAAGAGGAAGCAACCAACATGAACTCTGAACACAGGCCGGTCCCTCCGCTCGGTCCGCTGCCCCGCCGAGGCAAGTGGCTCGCCGGAAGCGCCGCCGCGTCCCTCGTCCTGCTGCTGGCCGGTGCGTCCGGCCCGGCGATGGCTGCCGAGACGCAGGGAGCCGGAACCCGGGTGACGTATCCCGGGCAGGGCGGGGACGACCACTGCGACTCATCGCGCGGACCCGACAGGAAGGCCGCGGATCCCGGCGCGGCCGCCGGGGGCGGCGACGGCTGCAGGCAGGGTCCCCCCGGGCCACAGGGCCCCAAGGGCCCACCCGGACCGAAGGGGGACACGGGTCCGGCCGGGCCTCCGGGACCGAAGGGCGACGCCGGGGGGTGCTACGACATCGACAGCAACGACCCCTCGAACTCCGAGCACTTCAGCGCGGCGCTCATCAACGGAAAGGCGTTCGCCGGCCGGCAGGCTCCCCCGGGAGGCACGATCGTCTGGCAGGACCTGACCAACACGGACAACCCCAGATACCCCGCCAACGCCTGTGCGATCTCCATCTCGTCGCAGGGCAACGACGCCTGGATCAAGGTGGTCACCACAGCGGGCACGGTCTACCAGACCCACGGCGACACCAATGGCACGAACTTCGTGTGGGACGAAGGCTGGACCCCGCTCGCCACGCCGGTAGCGGGCACCCTCCGCACCGACGCCCAGGCAGGGAGGCCCGAGACCTCCTGAGTCCGTGAGAGAGAATCCCGCGTGTGCCGCGATCCGG
>NZ_JBHWUR010000123.1:0-21488 GCF_042737755.1 Streptomyces sp. NPDC059994 | reverse complement strand
GGGGGGGGGGGGCGGGGGGCGGCGGGGGGGGGGGGGGGGGGGGGGGGGGGGGCCGGGGGGGGGCTGGTCGCGCAGTTCCCCGCGCCCCTAACCCCGTGTTTGTCTGCGGACCGTGCTGGGTTGCTCGCGCAGTTCCCCGCGCCCCTAAAGGACTTCGGGGCCGAGCTGGGTTCTCCGGCTGCGGCCCACTACCTGAGGGGCGCGGGGAACTGCGCGACCAGCCCACCACCGGCCCGCAGACGAACAGCTACTCCGCCAGCCCCGCGAGGCGCAGCAACGCCACCAACCCCGGCCCCGCATTCCGTATCGAAAGCCGCCCGCCCGCCCGGCGCGCGGTCAGGCGCAGGCGGGCGACCGCCTCCACCGCCGCGAGATCGGCCCGCACCAGCCCGCCGACGTCGCACACCACCTCGCGCGCCCCGGCCGCGTACAGCGCCCGCAGCCGCTCGCAGAGTGGTGGCACGTCGGCGAGGGCCACCGGCGACGGGACGACGAGCAGGGCGGGTTCGGTGGGCTTCACACGGGAACAGACCCGCCCCGGCCGCGAAATTCATCGGCCGGGTACGGGTCTGCGGGAAGGTGCGGGGGCACAACCAGGGGCGTCAGGCGATCCGGTCGAGGACGATCGGGTTCGCGGTGAACGAGGTGCCCGCCGGGGCGATGTCGTACGAGTCGCCCAGCGTCTGGAGGGCGTACTCGAACTTCTCCGGCGTGTCCGTGTGCAGGGTGAGCAGCGGCTGACCCGCCGTCACCGTGTCGCCCGGCTTGGCGTGCAGCTCGACGCCCGCGCCCGCCTGCACCGGGTCCTCCTTGCGGGCCCGGCCGGCGCCGAGGCGCCAGGCGGCGACGCCGATGTCGTACGCGTCGAGGCGGGTCAGCACGCCCGACCGCGAGGCGGTGACGACGTGCTGCTCGCGGGCGACCGGCAGGGTCGCGTCCGGGTCGCCGCCCTGGGCCGCGATCATCCGGCGCCAGACGTCCATGGCCGAGCCGTCGGCGAGCGCCTTCTCGGGGTCGGCGTCCTTGATCCCGGCCGCGTCCAGCATCTCGCGGGCGAGCGCCAGGGTGAGGTCGATGACGTCCTGGGGGCCGCCGCCCGCGAGGACCTCGACGGACTCGCGGACTTCGAGGGCGTTGCCCGCGGTGAGGCCCAGCGGGGTGGACATGTCGGTGAGCAGCGCGACGGTCTTGACTCCGCTGTCGGTGCCGAGGGCGACCATGGTGGAGGCCAGCTCGCGGGCGTCCTCGATGGTCTTCATGAAGGCGCCGGTGCCGACCTTGACGTCGAGGACCAGCGAGCCGGTGCCCTCGGCGATCTTCTTCGACATGATCGAGGAGGCGATCAGCGGGATGGCCTCGACGGTGCCGGTGACGTCGCGCAGCGCGTAGAGCTTCTTGTCGGCGGGGGCCAGACCGTCGCCCGCCGCGCAGATGACGGCGCCGGTGGTGTCCAGGACGTTCAGCATCTCCTCGTTGGAGAGCAGCGCGCGCCAGCCGGGGATGGACTCCAGCTTGTCGAGGGTGCCGCCGGTGTGGCCGAGGCCCCGGCCGGACAGCTGCGGTACGGCCGCGCCGCACGCGGCGACCAGCGGGGCGAGCGGCAGCGTGATCTTGTCGCCGACGCCGCCGGTGGAGTGCTTGTCCGCGGTGGGGCGCGAGAGCGCGTCGAAGTTCATGCGCTCACCTGACGCGATCATCGCGGCGGTCCAGCGGGCGATCTCCGTACGGTTCATGCCGTTGAGCAGGATCGCCATGGCGAGGGCCGACATCTGCTCGTCGGCGACGACACCCCGGGTGTAGGCGTCGATGACCCAGTCGATCTGCTCGGGGCTCAGCTCGCCCCGGTCTCGCTTGGTGCGGATGACGGAGATGACGTCCATGGCATTCCTTCCGGCAAGTGCGGTTCGTCCGTACGGTACACACGACTCTACGCGCATAGAGAGGGCTGACGGGTGCGGCCCCTCCCTCGCTGACCAGCAACGGAGGGGCCGCGGTGGTTACTTGAACGGTTACTTCAGATGGTCCGGGCCGAAGGCCTGCGGAAGCATGGCGGAGAGCGGCAGGATCCCGTCCGGGGTCTCCAGGAGCAGCTCCGGTCCGCCGAACTCGTACAGCAGCTGCCGGCAGCGGCCGCAGGGCACGAGCACGGCGCCGTGGCCGTCGACGCACACGAAGTGCGTCAGCCGCCCGCCGCCGCCGAGCCGCAGCGCCGAGACGAGCCCGCACTCGGCGCACAGCGCCAGGCCGTACGAGGCGTTCTCGACGTTGCAGCCGGTGATCGTGCGCCCGTCGTCGACGAGCGCCGCCGCGCCGACCGGGTAGCCCGAGTACGGGGCGTACGCCCGGGACATGGCGTCCCGGGCCGCCTCGCGCAGGGCCTCCCAGTCGACGGCGGAGGTGGCGTTGGCGTCCGGCGTCACTTGCCCTGGCCCTTGCGGTAGCGCATGCCGTCGGCCTTGGGCATCCGCAGGCGCTGCGCGGAGAGCGACAGCACGAGCAGCGTGACGATGTACGGCGTGGCGCCGACGAAGTCGCCGGGGACGGTGTCGGTCATCAGGTACCAGACCAGGATGACCGCGGCGATGACGGCGCTGACCGCGGCCTGGACCATGGCCTTCTTGTACGCCTTCCAGGCCGCCAGGAGGCCGAGAAGGACCACCAGGAGCAGCAGCAGCGCGTGGACGGTCTCGCCGCCGTTGCGCAGCTGGAGTGCGTCGGAGAAGCCGAACAGACCGGCGCCCATGGCGAGTCCGCCCGGCCGCCAGTTACCGAAGATCATCGCGGCGAGGCCGATATAGCCGCGGCCGCCGGTCTGGCCCTCCAGGTAGATGTGCGAGGTGACGAGCGCCAGGAAGGCGCCGCCGAGACCGGCGAGGCCGCCGGAGACGGCGACCGCCGCGTACTTGTACGAGTAGACGTTGACGCCGAGGGACTCGGCGGCCACCGGGTTCTCGCCGCAGGAGCGCAGCCGCAGGCCGAACGCGGTCTTCCACAGCAGCCACCAGGTGGCGACGAAGAGCACGACCGCGAGCACGGTCACCCAGGACACGTCGGTGACCAGGCCCGCGAGGATGCCCGCCAGGTCCGAGATCAGGAACCAGTGGTGCTTCTCGATCGACTCCAGGCCGGAGGAGAGGCCCGGGACCGTGAAGCTGGGCAGGGTGTCCGAGGGCGGCGACTGCTTGGGGTTGCCGCCCTTGGTCGCGGCGTCGCCCTCGTTGAAGAAGAGCTTCGCCATGTACTGCGTGGTGCCGAGCGCGAGCAGGTTGACGGCCACACCGGAGACGATGTGGTCGACGCCGAAGGTGATGGTGGCCACCGCGTGGACGAGACCGCCCAGGACGCCGAAGCCGATGCCGGCGAGCAGGCCGAGCCAGGGGCTGGTCTGCCAGCCGATCCAGCCGGCGCCGAAGGTGCCGAGGATCATCATGCCTTCGAGGCCGATGTTGACCACGCCGGCCCGCTCGGACCACAGGCCCGCGAGGCCCGCGAGGCCGATCGGCACGGCGAGGCCGAGGGCGGCGCTGATCTGGCCGCCGGAGGTGAGCTGGTCGGCGCCGGTGATGACGCGGACGGCGGAGACCAGGAGCAGGGCGCCCGCGACGATCAGCAGGATCTGCGCGAGGGAGGCCTTGCGCTTGAGGTTGCCCCGCTTGACCCCGGCCGGAGGCGGGGTCGTGGTCGTGTCGGTCGTGACGCTCATGCCGTCACCTCCTGCTGGGACTTGGCGGCCTGGGCCGCGAGCTCGGCGCCGACGCGCTGCTGCTGGCGCTTCAGGCCGTAGCGGCGGACGACTTCGTAGGCGATGACGACGCACAGGACGATGACGCCCTGGATCACGCCGAGGATCTCCTTGTCGAAGCCGATGAACTCAAGGTGGCTGGTGGTGCGCTCCAGGAAGCCCCACAGGAGGGCGCCGAGGGCGATGCCGATCGGGTGGTTGCGGCCGAGCAGCGCGATGGCGATACCGGTGAAGCCGAGGCCCGCGGGGAAGCTGTTGTCGTACTGGTGGCTGTCGTTGAGCAGCGTCGGCAGACCGACCAGACCCGCGACGGCACCCGAGATGACCATGCTGGTGGCGATCATCTTCTTGACGCTGACACCGCTGGCGGCGGCCGCGGACTCGGACTGGCCGACGGCCCGCAGGTCGAACCCGAAGCGGGTGCGGCCGAGCACGAACCAGTAGGCGACACCCGACAGGGCGGCGACGAAGATGAAGCCCCACAGGGTGCCCGCGGCGCCGGTGTCGATGCTGAAGAACCAGGAGTCCTCCGGCAGCGGCTTGGTGGAGACCAGGGTGCCGGCCGAGTCGAGCTGGCCGAGGCGGTCGGGCTGCATCAGATACGCGATGATCGCGGTGGCGATCGCGTTGAGCATGATCGTCGAGATGACCTCGCTGACGCCGCGGGTCACCTTGAGGATGCCCGCCACGGCCGCCCACATCGCGCCGACGAACATCGCCACGATGATCATCAGCGGGATGGCCACGATGCCCGGCAGGGTCAGCGCACCGCCGACGACGGCCGCGAAGAACGCCGCCATGCGGTACTGGCCGTCGACACCGATGTTGAACAGGTTCATCCGGAAGCCGATGGCCACCGCGATGCCCGCCAGGTAGTACGTGGTGGCCTTGTTCAGGATGTAGATCTGGCTGTCGCTGGCAGAGCCGTACGACAGCATGTCGCTGAAGGCCGTGAGCGGGTTCTTGCCGGTGATCAGGATGACCACGGCCGTCACGGCGAGCGCGGCGGCCACCGCGAGCACGGGGGCCGCGATCGCGAGGAGCAGGCGCTCCTTGTCGATCCTGGAGGTGAGCTTCTTCATCGGTCCTCTCCCCGGTCCGTACCGGACTCTTCGCCCTCGACGTGTTCCAGGTGGCCGGAGGCCGCACCCGTCATCGCGGAGCCGAGTTCCTCGGGGGTGATCGTGGCGGGGTCGGCGTCGGCGACCAGGCGGCCGCGGTACATCACCCGCAGGGTGTCGGACAGGCCGATCAGCTCGTCCAGGTCGGCGGAGATCAGCAGCACCGCGAGGCCCTCGCGGCGGGCCTCCCGGATCTGGTCCCAGATCTGCGCCTGCGCGCCGACGTCCACGCCCCGGGTGGGGTGCGCGGCGATCAGCAGCTTGGGAGTGTGGCTCATCTCGCGGCCGACGATCAGCTTCTGCTGGTTGCCGCCGGAGAGCGAGGCCGCGGTGACGTCGATACCGGGGGTGCGCACGTCGTACTCGCGCACGATCCGCTCGGTGTCGACCCGGGCCGCCTTGTTGTCGAGCAGGCCGCGCTTGGAGTTGGGGCGCTCGGTGATGTGTCCGAGCATCCGGTTCTCCCACAGCGGGGCTTCGAGCAGCAGGCCGTGGCGGTGGCGGTCCTCGGGGATGTAGCCCACGCCGCCCTCGCGGCGCGCGCGGGTCGGCGCGTGCGAGATGTCGTCGGCGTCGAGGGTGATGACACCGCCGTCGGGGTCGCGCATGCCCATGATGGCCTCGACGAGCTCGGCCTGGCCGTTGCCCTCGACGCCTGCGATGCCCAGGACCTCGCCCTTGTGGATGGTGAACGAGACGTTGGAGAGCACGTCGCGCACCACGCCCTCGGGGTCGGTCGCGGCCAGCTGGAGCCCCGCCACCCGCAGCATCGGCACATCGGTGACGGTCGACTCGCGGGTCTCCGGGGACGGGAGCTCGCTGCCCACCATCAGCTCGGCGAGCTGCTTGGAGGTGGTGGTTTTCGGGTCGGCGGTGCCCACCGTCGTACCGCGCCGGATGACGGTGATCTCGTCGGCGACCTTCAGCACCTCGCCCAGCTTGTGGGAGATGAAGATGACGGTCAGGCCCTCGGCCTTGAGCTCACGCAGGTTGTCGAAGAGCGCCTCGACCTCCTGCGGGACCAGGACGGCCGTCGGCTCGTCGAGGATCAGGGTGCGGGCACCGCGGTAGAGGACCTTGAGGATCTCGACGCGCTGGCGGTCCGCCACGCCCAGGTCCTCGACGAGGACGTCGGGGCGCACGTTCAGGCCGTACGCGTCGGAGATCTCCTTGATCTTCTTACGGGCCTTGGCCCCGATGCCGTACAGCTTCTCGCCGCCGAGAACCACGTTCTCCAGGACGGTGAGGTTGTCGGCGAGCATGAAGTGCTGGTGCACCATGCCGATTCCGCGTGCGATGGCGTCGGCGGGGCTGTGGAAGACCGCCTGCTCGCCGTCGATGGTGATGGTGCCCTCGTCCGGCTTCTGCATGCCGTAGAGGATCTTCATCAGGGTCGACTTGCCGGCACCGTTCTCACCGCAGAGGGCATGGACGGTGCCCTTCTTGACGGTGATGTCGATGTCCTTGTTGGCGACGACGCCGGGGAATCGTTTGGTGATGCCGCGCAGTTCGACGGCGGGAGGGCTGGACGCGTTGATGGCGCACTCTCCTACGAGAAGGAGGGGGGTGGGGGCAGAGGGCGTGGTGACGCTAGCGCGCCAACTCCCGCCTACGCGCGTAGAGTTGACACATCGTTATGGGCTCGGAGGGGAGGGGGCTCACCCTCCCCGCCGAGCCCGTCACTGCTTCAGTGCCGTGACGTGGTCCGGCCCCGGTGACAGGGCCGGGTCACGGCGCGGATCACGGGGTCGTCTTGACCTTGATCTCACCGTCGACGATCTTCTTCTTGGCCGCGTCGATCTGGGCCTTGATGTCGTCGATGAAGCCGCCGCTGGTGGCCAGCGAGACGCCGTCCTTGGCCAGCGGGTAGCTGTTGGTGCCGGTCAGCGGCTTGCCGTCCTTGACCGACTTGACCAGGTCGTAGACGCCGATGTCGACGTTCTTGACGACCGAGGTCAGGATCGCGGACTTGTACTTGCCCAGGGATGCCTGGTTGTACTGGTCCGAGTCGACGCCGATCGCCCAGGCGCCCTTCTTGCCCGCGACGGCCTCGATGGCGCCGGTGCCGGAGGAGCCGGCCGCCGTGTAGATGACGTCGATGTCCTTGTCGAGCATGCCCTGGGCGGCTTCCTTGCCCTTGTCGGGGCTGGCGAAGCCGGAGGTGTCCGAGCCGTGCGACAGGTACTGGACGTCGACCTTGTCGGCGGGCTTGGTGTCCTTGACGCCCTGGACGAAGCCGGCCTCGAACTTCTTGATCAGCGGGACGTCCACACCACCGATGAAGCCGACGTGGCCGGTCTTCGACTTCAGCGCCGCGGCGACACCCGCGAGGTAGGAGCCCTGCTCCTCGGTGAAGACGATGTTGTCGACGTTCTTGGCGCCCTCGACGACCGAGTCGACGATGCCGAAGGTCGTGTTCGGGTACTTGGCGGCGACCTGCTTCATCGAGTTGGCGTAGGCGTAGCCGATGCCGATGACCGGGTTGTAGCCCGCCTGGGCCAGGTCGGTGAGGCGCTGGATGCGGTCGGCCTCGGTGTCCGTGGTCTTGGCGGTCAGCTCCTTGATGTCACCGCCGAACTCGCCCTTGGCCTTGTCGATGCCGCGCGCGGCGGAGTCGTTGAACGAGTGGTCACCACGGCCGCCGACGTCGTACGCGACACCGACCTTGACGCCCTTGCCGCCCGCGCTGGACGACGAGGAGGTGCCCTTGTCCTTCTCGGAGGAGGTGCTGCCACACGCGGTGGCGGAAAGCGCGAGTGCGGCGGTGGCGATACCGGCCGCAGCGATCTTGGATACCCGGCGCACGAGGAGGTCCCTTCAAAACGAACCGAGAGCGCCCCTACCGGCGCTGGTTTCGCGTCGGATCGTAACGCGCGTAGATGTCGCGTAAAGACCTGTTCGGAAGCCGTTATCGAATCGCCGCGAACAGAGGATGAAGTGTCCGGTTACGAACGGTGTCCTTCCAGCAGCGCAGCGGCAGTGAAGAGCTCCACTCCGACCCTGATGGCGGCCTCATCGGCGTCGAAATCACCCCGATGCAGGTCAAGACGGGCGTTGGACCCCGGAGTGCGCACGCCGAGGCGGGCCATCGCGCCAGGCACGTGTTCCAGGTACCAGGAAAAGTCCTCGCCACCCAGACTCTGCTCGGTGTCCTCGATCGCGAACGCCCCTCGGCGCGCCGTCTGAGCCTCGCGCAGGAGTTCGGCCACCGCCGGGTCGTTGACGACCGGCGGCACGCCGCGGACATAGTTGATCTCGGACTTCGCGCCGTGCAGAGTGGCGACCTCGTCGATCGCGGCGTGCACCTTGTCGGGCGCGTCACGCCAGGCGTCCAGGTCCAGGCAGCGCACGGTTCCGGCCAGCTCCGCGCGCATCGGGATGACGTTGCAGGCGTGCCCGGCGTCGATGCGGCCCCAGGTGACGGCGAGCCCGGCGCGGGCGTCGATCCGGCGGGCGAGCAGCGCGGGCACGTCGGTGACCACCCGGGCGGCGGCGGTGACCAGGTCGGTGGTCAGATGCGGGCGGGCGGTGTGGCCGCCGGGGCCGGCCAGGGTGATCTCCAGCCGGTCGCAGGCCGAGGTGATCGCCCCGGCGCGCAGCCCGATCCGGCCGGCGTCGACGCGCGGGTCGCAGTGCACCGCGATGATCCTGCCCACGCCGTCGAGCGCGCCGGACCGGATCGCGTCGGTGGCGCCGCCGGGCAGCACCTCCTCGGCGGGCTGGAAGACCAGCCGGACCGGGTTCGGCAGCAGGCCCTGCCGGTCCAGCTCGGCCAGGACCAGACCGGTGCCGAGCACGGTGGTGGTGTGGATGTCGTGGCCGCAGGCATGCGCCCGATCGGGGACGGTCGAGCGGTACGGCGTGTTGACCTTGGCGTCCGGAATCGGCAGGGCGTCGATGTCCCCCCTGATCGCCAGCATGGGCCGTCCGCTCTTCCGGGTGCCGACATCGCACAGGAGTCCGGTCCCGCTGTCGAGGACCCGGGGCTTGAGCCCGGCCGCCTCCAGCCGCTTCTTGATCGCCGCGGTGGTGCGGAACTCCTGGTTTCCCAGCTCGGGGTGCATGTGCAAGTCCCGGCGGAAGGCGATGAGTTCGGCACCCAGGGGCTCGGGGAGCAACCCGGGCAGCGGGGCTCCCCCGGGCAGATCGTCCTCGGGTTCGTCGGAGGCGCGCGACATCAACTGGTTCACCTGTTGAAGAGTAGGCCCCATTAAGGGCCAACTAACCTTCAATCAACAAAAGTTCAGCCCGATAGGGGAAAGAAATCTGCCCGCCCGGGGGTTGTCGGCCGTGGGGGCTGGGTAAACTCGCCGCTCGTTTCTCAGGCGTGTCGCAGATGTTTCGCAGTGTTCTCTCAGCGCCGTCTCAGGCCGGGGGCGGGCAGAGGGCGCACCGCGCCCGGCCGGCGCCCCGGCCCGCGCGCCCCCGCGCAGGCCCCCGCTCACGCCGCGACCATCCGCAGCCCGTGGGCGTCGCGGGCCGAGCCGGTGACGTCCGCGAGGAAGCCCTGGGCGCGCGGGGACGCCTTGTCGGTGAGCCAGGCGGGGTCGATGTCGCAGACCAGCAGGCGCACGTCGGTGCCCGCCAGGGCGGGCGGCAGGGTGTGGACCACCGTGGAGGGAAAACTGAGGATCGTACGCCCGACGGGCCCGCGCCGGGCGATGAGTTCCAGCGGCAGATCCGGCCGGACGATCTCCAGGCCGGTCCGCAGGTGCAGGGTGCGCAGCTTCTCGGGGGACTCGCGGCGGTGGGCGAAGTACCGGGTCACGCCGTGGGTGCGGGCCAGGGCCGCGACCGCCTCCAGATAGCGGTCCGGGTCGACCACGCCCGTCTCCACCAGAGAGGTGCCCACCATGTCGGCGCCCTTGGTGATGCGCGGCGGGCCGAACCGGGCCCGGGTCCAGCCGAAGGTGTTGGGGGTGACCGTGACAGCCTCCGGGGCCTGTACGGGCATGGCGCTGAACACCTCGACCGTACGGCCCCGTGACGGGGTGAGCCGACGGCGCGCCGAGGCGGCGAACGGTGCGAAGAGCACATCGCGCGCCCCCGCCCGGCTGCCGCGCCGGTGCCAGCGGACCAGCCGCTCGCCGCTGCCCAGTTGGGCGACGAACTCCATGGTGGCCGTACCGTCGTCGACGACGACCAGGTCACGGGCGCGGGCCACGGTCAGCAGCAGCTGTACGTAGCGCGAGAACGGGTCGCCGATGACGATCCGGTCGGCGCGGCGCAGCAGCGAGGACAGTCCGCCGATGGTGCGCAGCGGAGCGGTGGGCCCGCCGCGCGCCTCCTCCCAGCGCACCCGCATGCCCTCCTCGCGGGCCAGCTCCGCCATCCGGCGCAGCTGGCCGCGCGACATCGGGTCGGTGGGCGAGAGGACGACGACGGTGAGGTCGTCGTGGGCGGCCGCCGCGTCCCCGGGCCCGGACCGCTGGGCCGGCACGCCGTTCAGCAGCGGGCGCGTGGAATGGGCCCACTCCAGCACGTTGAGCAGCTGGACCGGGCTCTCCACGAAGGCGATCGTGGCGGTGGTGTCCCGAGGCACGGCGGCCGGCCCGTCTCAGACCGAGACCGGCGCGCGGTCGGCGTCGACCGCCTCGGCCTCGGCGACGACACCGGTGAACCGGCGCAGCTTCTTCATCGGGGCGAGCTCCGACTCGTACACCTTCTTGACACCGTCGCCGAGCGCGGCCTCGATGGTGCGGATGTCGCGGACCAGGCGCTGCAGACCGCCCGGCTCGACGGAGGCGGCCTGGTCGGAGCCCCACATCGCGCGGTCCAGGGTGATGTGGCGCTCGACGAAGGCGGCGCCGAGGGCGACGGCGGCCAGCGTCGTCTGCAGGCCCGTCTCGTGGCCGCTGTAGCCGATCGGGACATTGGGGTACTCGGCCATCAGGCTGTTGATGACCCGCAGGTTGAGCTCCTCGGCCTTGGCCGGGTACGTGGAGGTGGCGTGGCAGAGCAGGATGTTGTCGCTGCCGAGCACCTCGACGGCGTGCCGGATCTGCTTCGGCGTGGACATACCGGTGGAGAGGATGACGGTGCGGCCGGTGGCGCGCAGGGCGCGCAGCAGCTCGTCGTCGGTGAGCGAGGCGGAGGCGACCTTGTGGGCCGGCAGGTCGAACTTCTCCAGGAAGGCGACGGCCTCGGTGTCCCAGGGGGAGGCGAACCAGTCGATCCCGCGCTTCTTGCAGTGCTCGTCGATGGTGCGGTACTCCGACTCGCCGAACTCCACCCGGTGGCGGTAGTCGATGTACGTCATCCGGCCCCACGGGGTGTCGCGCTCGATGTCCCACTGGTCGCGCGGGGTGCAGATCTCCGGGGTGCGCTTCTGGAACTTGACGGCGTCGCAGCCGGCGTCGGCGGCGGCGTCGATCAGGGCGAGGGCGTTGCCCAGGTCACCGTTGTGGTTGATGCCGATCTCACCGGTGACGTACACCGGCTGACCCGGTCCGGCACTGCGGCTGCCGAAGGTGCGCAGACGGTTGCTCATGAGGGGATGTCCTTACTGGGCAGGGGAGTTGTGGAGCGAAGGGGTGTGGTGGAGCTCGGGTCCGAGGAGCCAGGCGGCGATCTCGCGGATCGCGCCCTCACCGCCTGGGGTGGCGGTGACCGCGCGCGCGGCGGCGCGCACGGAGTCATGGGCGTCGGCGACCGCGACCGGCCAGCCGACGAGGGAGAAGCAGGGCAGGTCGTTGACGTCGTTGCCCGCGTAGAGCACCCGGGCCGGGTCGACCCCCGCGTCCTCGCACCACTGCTTGAGGGCGAGGTCCTTGCGGTCGACGCCGTGCAGTACGGGGATCCGGAGCTTGCGGGCGCGGGCGGCGACCACCGGGTTCTGCTCGGTGGAGAGGATGAGCAGCTTCAGGCCGGCGCGGCGCAGGGCCGCGATGCCGAGCCCGTCGCCCCGGTGCACGGCGACGAGTTCGCGGCCCTCGGAGTCGATGAGCACCCGGTCGTCGGTCTGGGTGCCGTCGAAGTCGAGGACGACCGCGTCGACGTCGGCGTGGTCGGGGGTGCGGGCCGGGTCGAGCAGCGGCGCGAGCGCCCGGGCGCGGGCCAGGTCGTGCGGGTCGTCGATCTCCAGCACCCGGGCCGGATCGGTCCGCACCAGCGCGGTGTGCCCGAAGAAGCGGTGCTGGTGGGTGCGGAAGCCCTCGGCGTCCATGGCGTAGGCGGCGCCGGTCTCCAGGAAGTCCTGGGGGCGGTCCTGGCGGCGCGGGCGGAAGGCCTTGTCGTGGCCCATGCCCTCGCCGCCCTCCTGTACGGACTCGCGCCAGACGAAGCCGTGGAAGGGCGCGACGGTGACGGCCGTGTCGGCGCCGTCCTCGACGACGGCCGCGGCGACCCCGTCCACGTCCTCGTGGGTCAGGAACGGGCTGGTGCACTGCACGAGCAGGACGACGTCGGTGTCCGCGTGCCCTTCGAGTGCGTGCAGTACGGCCGCCTCGCTGGTCGCGGTGTCCCCCGCGAGGGCGGCGGGGCGCACGACGACGTGCGCGCCGGCCGCGGCGGCGGCGGAGGCGATCGCCGGGTCGTCCGTGGAGACGGCGACATCGGTGACGTGCCGCGCGGCGAGGCAGGCCCGTACGGCCCGGACGACCAGCGGGACGCCGCCGACCGCGGCGAGGTTCTTGCCGGGGACGCCCTTGGAGCCGCCCCGGGCCGGGATGACGGCCAGGACCTTCTTGGGCCGTGGGTTCGGGCGCGGGTTCGGCAGGGCGTTCATCAGAGTTCTCCCATCCGGCGGATGACCGGGGCCACGCGCTGCACGCCGTGGCGGTAGGCCCCGCGGGCCGCGTCCCGTACGGCATCGCGCACCAGGCGGCGTACGCCGGTGGCCTCCGCCTCGGGCGCGGCGCCCGGCAGCGGGGTGCCGTCGGGGGCGAGGTGGTGGCGGGCGAGGATGCCGGGCAGATAGCCGGGTGCGGTGGCGGGCGTGTAGTAGGGCCGTACGGGCGGCAGTCCGGGGCGGGTGAGGAGGTCCGCGATGCGGGTGCGGGCCGCGTCGAAGGCGGTGGCGTACGCGTCGCCGGGGGCGACCCCCTGGGCGGCGAGCCAGCCGGCGTCGGGGTCCGGGCGGTGCCCGGCGTCCAGCTGGTCCCAGGAGGCGAGGCAGCCCGACCCGATGAAGTGGTGGTTGCCGAGGCCCTCGCGTACGCCCAGGTCGGTCAGGACCGCGGTGGGCACCGAGCGGTGCAGGGATTCGAGGGCGGCCGTCGAGGAGACCGTGACCAGCAGGTCGGTGCGGTCCAGGACCTCGCCCATGTTCCCGTACACCAGACGGAAGTTGGGCGGCGGCTCCAGGGCCCGGGCGAGCTTCTGGTAGGGCTGCTCCTCGATGTGCGTGGTGTGCTCGCCGGGCTTGGAGCGCAGCTTGAGCAGCACCTCGCGGCCGGGGTGGCGGTGGGCGTGGGCGATCAGGCGCCGCAGCAGGTACAAGCGGTCGGCGCGGCTCTCGGGCACGGACGGCTGGGCGGCGAAGACGACGGTGTCGCGGCCCGGCTCGGGCCGGTACGGCTCGCCCCCGAGGAACGGCAGGGCGGCGTCGGTCACCGCGGAGGCGTCGGCGCCCACGCCCTCGTACACCGCGCGGAACCGCTCGGCGTCGTGCCGGGAGTTGGCGAGGACCACGTCGGCGCCGTGGCGCAGCAGCAGGCCGTCGGCGAGCTTCTCGTAGACGACGCCGACGTAGCCGGTGACCAGGACGGGCCTGCGGGTGCCGGCGGGCCACAGCCGGGCGAGGCCGTGCAGGGCCGCCTGGGCGGCGCCGCCGACCAGCGCGAGGACCACCACGTCGTACGGCTCGCGTTCGACGGCGCGCAGGAACGCGGCCATCGTCACCTCGCGCAGGGCGTCGGCGTCGACGCCGACCTCGGCGAGCTGGCGCGGCGTGGGGGTGGCCCGGCCGCGCAGCAGGAAGCCGCTGAGCTCGGGGGTGCGCTCGGCGATCCGGCGGGCGGTGAGGGCACCCCATTTCCACCGGGTGTCGGAATCGGCGAGAACGGCGATCCGCGGCGGAGTGTCGGAGGGGTTCGTACGTGATGGCACGTCGAAGAAGCTAGGAATCCATTCCGTTTGGCGGCCCAACTGGACCGCAACAGATGGTTAACAGCGCGTCTACGAATGAAGAAAGAGCCCGTAAAGCGAACCGGTTAATAAGCCGGTCGCCCAGTGTTCACCCAACATCCCTCGCCCGGACAGGGCGAATGACGCGGCGCCACTTAGCGTCACCCGGGTGGTCAAGCTCTCTGTGGTCGTGCCGTTCTACAACGTGCGGACCTATGCCCCCGACACCCTGAGAAGTCTGCGCGACAACGCGCGTGAGGACTTCGAGTTCCTGCTGGTCGACGACTGCTCCTCGGACGGTACGGCCGCGCTCCTCGCCCGCGCCGAGCGCGAGCTGCCGGGGGCGGTGGTCCTCAGACACGAGAGGAACGGCGGTCTCGCCACCGCGCGCAACACCGGCATCGACGCGGCGCGCGGCGAGTACGTCACCTTCCTCGACGGGGACGACTGGCTGGCGCCCGGCCACTACTCCCGGCTGGTCGCCGCCATCGAGGAGCTGGGCTGCGACTTCCTGCGCACCGACCACGTGCAGTGCACCGGCACCCAGCGCTCGGTGCAGCGGGTGCCGCACGGGCGGCGCGGCGAGGTGCTCGACCCGCGCGCGGCGATCCTGCCGACCACCCGCTCGACCTCGGTGGACTACGCGTTCGCCTGGGCCGGGATCTACCACCGGCGGCTGGTGGAGCGGGGTCTGCTGCACTTCACGGACGGGCTGCGCACGGCCGAGGACCGGCCGTGGATCTGGCGGCTGCACCGGGAGGCGGAATCCTTCGCGGTGGTGGGTCTGCTCGGTGTCCACTACCGGCGCGGAGTGGCCACTTCGCTGACGCAGATCGGTGACGTACGCCAGCTCGATTTCATCCGGGCATTCGACCAGGTAATCGAGGAAACAGCTCAAGATCCAAATTCGGCGGAACTGCTGCCGAAGGCGGTACGGACGTACTGCGCCATCATTTCCCACCACCTGGGAAACAGTGAAAGGTTCGAACCGGCCGTGGCACGGAAACTGCGGACAATGAGTGCGGGAGCGCTGAAAAGGATGCCGCAGGACATTCTCAAGGAGGCGCTCGACTCGATGGACTCGGGCCGCGCCTCCCGGCTGCGGCGGCTGCGCGGACGCACGAACTCCCTCACCTCGGCGGGGGCCGCGGCCTGATGCGTACGACTCAGATCTTCCTGGCGACCACGCTGTACGGGATGGCGACGCTGGCCGCCGCGCTCGACAGCGACTGCTTCGGGCCGGCCGACCGCCGGCTGCTCCTGGTCAGCAACAACGCCCCGATTCCGGAGACTTCGCCCTCACTCGACGAGATGCCGGGCTTCGAGGTGCTGCGGGAGCGCTTCGACGGGGTGCTGTCGTGGAACGAGACCATCGCGCCGATGCACCCGGGCGGCTGGGCGCCGCGCGCGGACGACGTCCCGCTGTGGGAGCGGCAGCTGCGGCGCGCCTGGGACCTCGGGGACGACCGGATCGAGCTCGCCGTCGAGTCCATCCAGGTCAACCCGGCGGGCGCGGTCGCCCAGCTCTTCCCGGACGCGCCGCTGCACGTGTACGCGGACGGGCTGATGAGCTACGGCCCCACCCGCAACAAGCTGGACCCGCTGGTGGGTTCGCGGGTGCGGCGCGTCCTGCACCTGGACCTGGTACCGGGCCTGGAGCCGCTGCTGCTCGGCGAGTTCGGGGTGGGCGCGGAGGTCATCCCGGCGGCGGCCTTCACCAAGGTGGTGGGCGAACTGTCGGCCCAGGGCGACGGGCCCGACGTGCCCGACGTGCCCGAGGGCGCGGCCCTGCTGCTCGGCCAGTACCTGGCCGCGCTCTCTATCCTCACCGAGGCGGAGGAGGAGCAGCTGCACCTCGCCATGGTGCGGGGCGCGGCCGCGCGCGGCCACCGCCACCTCGTCTTCAAGCCGCACCCCTCGGCCCCGCCCGCCTGGTCCGAGTCCCTGCGCACCCAGGCCGGGGCGCTGGACGTCGAACTGACGGTCCTGGAGAGCCCGTTGCTGGCCGAGGTGCTCTACGAGCGCATCCGCCCGGCCCTGGTGGTCGGCTGCTTCTCCACCGCGCTGCTCACGGCGTCGGCGTTCTACGGCATCCCGGTCGCCCGCACCGGCACGGATCTGCTCCTGGACCGCCTCACCCCGTACCAGAACAGCAACCGGGTGCCGGTGACGCTGGTGGACGCGCTGCTGCCGCCGCTGGAGGGCGAGCCGCCCGAGCCGCCGCACGACCTGGCGGCGCTGGTGGCGGCGGTCGGCTACGCGATGCAGTCCGAGATCCGCCCCGACCTGCGCCCCGCGGCCGAGCGCTACCTCTCCCGCCATCTGACCCCGCACACCTGGCGCTACTTCAAGCGCCGCCGTCTGACGACCCTGGCCCTCCCGGGCGCGATCCCGGGCCAGCTCGCCTTCATCCCGCGCAACGCGACGGTACGGAAGCTGGCGCGGCGGGCGAGGGCGGTGGCGCGGCGGGCGAGGGCCGCGTAGGTCACCCGGCGGCGGCCCCGGTCTTCGCCAGGTACTCGTCCAGCCCCTCGGCCGTCTCCCCGGCCCAGCCGAGGTAGCCGTCCGGGCGGATCAGGAACAGGCCCCGGCCGTAGGCGTCGTACGGGCTCAGCTCATGGACGTGGACCTGGTCGCCCAGGTCCGCCGGGGGCTCGGTGCCGAAGGCCAGCAGGGTGAAGTGCGGGCCCCGGAAGAGGTCGAAGAGGCGGCCTTCCGGGAGGACGCCGTCGGGGGCGCGGTCGCCGGACTCCAGGGCGCCCGCGCGGCCCGAGGAGAGCGGGCCGCCGCGGTAGCCGATGCCGAGCTGCTTGACCTCGTCACCGCGCCGGCTGCCCTCGCCCAGCAGCGCCTCGCGGTGCAGCCGCGTGCTCACGCCCAGGACGCCCGCGGCGACCGGCTGCCGCTCGGCCTCGTAGGTGTCGAGGAGCGTGGCGGGGGCGCCGCGCCGCAGCACCTGGCCCAGCTTCCAGCCCAGGTTGTAGGCGTCCTGGACGCTGGTGTTGAGGCCCTGGGCCCCGGCCGGGGAGTGGATGTGGGCGGCGTCCCCGGCGAGGAGGACGCGGCCGTCGCGGTAGCGGTCGGCGAGTGCCGCGCGCGGGCGGAAGTCCGAGGCCCAGACGACCTCGGCGATCTGGTCGGCGGAGACCGGCGTACGCACGGCCATCAGCTTCCGTACGCCCTCCGGGGTGACGTCCGGGACCGCGTTCTCATCGCTGTACTGGGCGACCAGCTGGAACAGCCGCTCGGCGCCCGGCAGCGGGCAGAGCACCACGCCGCCGTCCGGGGCGCCCGTCCAGGCGTGCCAGTTGCGGTCGTCGACGACCGCGTCCTCGGTGAGGACCAGATCCGCGACGAGCAGCGGCCTGGGGTCGACCGTCTCGCCGGTCATCGTGACGCCGAGCAGTTCGCGGACCGTGGAGCGGCCGCCGTCGCAGCCCACCAGATAGCGGGTGCGGACGCGGTGGCCGTCGGCGAAGTGCGCGGTGACGGAGTCGGAGTCCTGCTCCAGACCGGTCAGTTCGGCGTCGTGAACGACCTCGCCGCCCAGGGCGACCAGCTGCTCGTGGAGCAGCGCCTGGAGGTGCGCCTGGCCGATGAGGATCGCGTCCGCGAAAGGCGTCTGCGCGGTCGGCTCCGAGCGCTCGATCATGTCCCACTCGCGGCCGCGCACGGTGCCGTCCGGGCCCTCCCAGGCGAGCATCCTCGGATACGTGCGCGCCGCCGCCCGGACGTCGTCGAAGAGCCCGAGGTCGTACAGCACCTCCTGGGTGCGGGGCTGGAGGCCCTTGCCGCGCGAGCCCGGGAAGAGCGTCGCGCCCTTCTCGGCCAACAGCGCGGACACCCCGCGCCGGGCGAGGTCGACGGCGAGGACCAGCCCGGCGGGGCCGGCGCCGACCACGAGGACGTCGGCGGCGATCCCGGGCGCTTGCTTAACGTTGTTAAGTTCCATGCCGCCGAGCATGGGCTTAACAGTGTTAAATTGTCAAGGTGGCTACGACGAGAATCGACCGCGCGCTGGTGACCGACACCGCACTGAGGCTCCTGAACGAAGTGGGCCTCGACGGCCTGACGCTCCGCGCGATCGCCAAGGAGCTCCACGTCCAGGCGCCCGCGCTCTACTGGCACTTCAAGAACAAGCAGGCCCTGCTCGACGAGATGGCGACGGTGATGTACCGCCGCATGGCGGCGGACGGCATCGAAGGCATGACCCCCGGCGCCCCCTGGCAGGATCAACTTGCCGGATTCAACCGGGCGTTGCGCTCCATGCTGCTGAGCTACCGCGACGGGGCGAAGGTGTACGGGGGCACCCGCTTCACCGGCACCGACCACGCGAGGACGCTGGAGTCGCTGCTGGTCGCGATGCGCGCGGCGGGCTTCGCCCCGGCCGACGCGGCACTGGCCGGGACGACCACGTACGCGTACACGATGGGCTTCGTGGCCGAGGAACAGGGAATGGCCCCCGAGCCCCTGGACATCGACGCCCGCGCGATCCGGCTGGGGGACTACCCCCTGGCCGCGGCGGCGGGCGCGGACCTCTTCGAGGGGTACGAGCAGCGCTACGAGGCGGGGCTGCGGGTGGTGATCGCGGGGATCGAGGCGGTGTTCGCGCGGCGGGGCGGCGACTGATGCCGGTGGGCGCCTGCGGACCGTGGGTGGCCGGCCGCGCCCACGCGGCCCAGCCGCACATGTCACAGCCCCGCGCCCCTTGGGCAGTCCCCCGCAGCCGGAGAGATCAGCTCGGCCACAGTCCTTCAGGGGCGCGGGGAACTGCCCGAGCGGCCCACCACCGGCCCGCGGGCGACAGCGCTCTCAGAACACCTCATGAGGGACATGGCTGCCCCAGACATCCCGGAGCGCCCCACAGACCTCCCCCACCGTCGCGCGAGCGGCCAGCGCGGACTTCATCGGGTACAGGACGTTGTCCTGGCCCCGCGCGGCATCCCGCAGCGCAGACAACGCGGCCCCCACAGCGGCAGCGTCCCGCTCGGCCCGCAGCCGGGCAAGCCCGGACGCCTGCCGCGCCTCGATCGCCGGGTCCACCCGCAGCGGCTCGTAAGGCTCCTCCGCGTCGAGCCGGAACCGGTTGAGCCCGACCACCACCCGCTCGCCGCTGTCGGTCTCCTGGGCGATCCGGTACGCCGAGCGCTCGATCTCGCCCTTCTGGAAGCCGTGTTCGATCGCGCTCACCGCGCCCCCCAGGTCCTCGACCCGCTGCATCAGCGCCCGCGCCGCCGCCTCCACCTCGTCGGTCATGGATTCGACGACGTACGAGCCCGCGAACGGGTCGACGGTCGCGGTCACGTCCGTCTCGTACGCGAGTACCTGCTGCGTACGCAGGGCAAGGCGCGCGCTCTTGTCCGTGGGCAGCGCGATCGCCTCGTCGAAGGAGTTGGTGTGGAGCGACTGCGTACCGCCGAACACCGCCGCCAGGCCCTGCACGGCGACCCGGACCAGGTTCACCTCGGGCTGCTGGGCGGTCAGCTGCACCCCGGCCGTCTGGGTGTGGAAGCGCAGCATCCACGACTTGGGGTCCTTCGCGCCGAACTCCTCCCGCATCACCCGCGCCCAGATCCGGCGCGCCGCACGGAACTTGGCGACCTCCTCCAGGAGCGTCGTGCGCGAGACGAAGAAGAACGACAGGCGCGGGGCGAAGTCGTCCACGTCCATCCCGGCCGCGACCGCCGTGCGGACGTACTCGATGCCGTCGGCCAGCGTGAACGCGATCTCCTGTGCGGGCGAGGCGCCCGCCTCGGCCATGTGGTAGCCGGAGATCGAGATCGTGTTCCACTTCGGCATCTCGGCCCGGCAGTACCGGAAGATGTCCGCGGTCAGCCGCAGTGACGGCTCGGGCGGGAAGATGTAGGTGCCCCGGGCGATGTACTCCTTGAGCACGTCGTTCTGGACCGTGCCGGTCAGCTCGCGCGCGGGGACGCCCTGTTCCTCGGCGACCAGCTGGTACATCAGGAGCAGCAGCGCCGCGGGCGCGTTGATCGTCATCGACGTGGAGACCTCGCCCAGCGGGATGCCGTCGAACAGGACCCGCATGTCCTCGACCGAGTCGACGGCCACCCCGACCTTGCCGACCTCGCCGTGCGCGAGCGGCGCGTCGCTGTCGTGGCCCATCTGGGTGGGCAGGTCGAAGGCGACGGAAAGGCCCGTGGTGCCGTTGGCGATGAGCTGCTTGTAGCGGGCGTTGGATTCGGCCGCCGTGCCGAATCCGGCGTACTGGCGCATCGTCCAGGGGCGTGTGGTGTACATCGTCGGGTAGACACCCCGGGTGAACGGATACCCGCCCGGCTCACCCAGCTGCCGGGCCGGGTCCCACCCGTCGAGGGAGTCCGGCCCGTACACCGGGCCGAGGGGCAGACCGCTCTCGGTGCGCCGGGCACCGTCCGACTCGCGCGCCATGTGTTCCGCCTCGCTTCCTCGACGGCTTCTTGCAACCGTTCGGCCCGGGAAACAGTCTCTGGGGTCACCAGAGGGAATATCAGGGGGGCGACGATGCGCCGGAACCATCTCACCACTGTCATAGCCAGGACGCTCGCCGCGGCCACCGTGCTGACCGTCACGGCCGCGTGCGGGGCCCAGTCGGACAAGGCGTCGGGGGCCGCCGACCAGAAGCCCGCGGCTGCCGCGCCGTCTTCGGCGCCGTCGGCCGGCACCGCGAACGACAACAAGGCCGACGGAATCACCGCCGGCGGCGCGAGCGAGGCCGACGCCGCGGTAGCCCCGTCCGCGTCCAGGACCACCGCCGCCAGGCCGGCGCCGAAGGTCCTGATGGCGACCGGCGCGCAGGGCGCGCAGGTCAAGGAGCTCCAGGCCCGGCTCGCCCAGGTCGGCTGGTTCGACGACACGCCGACGGGCAACTACGGCAGCGTCACCGTCGCCGCCGTCAAGGGCTTCCAGGGAAAGCGCGGGCTGCCCGCCACCGGCTCCGCCGACACCGCCACCTGGCAGAAGCTGGGCGACATGACGACCAGGCCGACCCGGGAGGAGCTCAGCGGGAAGGCCGTCAACAAGCCCAAGACCAAGCTCGACAAGCGCTGTATGACCGGCCGCGTGCTGTGTATCAGCAAGACCACCCGCACGCTCAACTGGGTGATCAACGGCAAGGTGCAGTCGTCGATGGACGTGCGGTTCGGCTCGCAGTACACGCCGACCCGCGAGGGCACCTTCAAGGTCTTCCTGAAGAGCAGGAACCACGTCTCGTCGATCTACCACACGCCCATGCCGTACGCGATGTTCTTCAGCGGCGGCCAGGCCGTGCACTACTCGTCGGACTTCGCCAAGCGCGGTTACGCGGGCGCCTCGCACGGCTGTGTGAACGTGCGCGACAAGGCGAAGCTCGCCAAGCTCTTCGACCAGGTGCGGGTCAACGACAAGGTCGTCATCTACTGGTGATCAGGATCTACGGGTGATCCGGTCGCCGGGCCGGTCGCGGCTCGGCCGCAGGAGAGAGGGCGCGGGCGGGACCGGGGGGAACAGGACCCCCCCCCCCCGACTCCCCCAACCCAGGGGTAAGGGGGGAACCCCCCAGCAGTTGCCCCCCCACAACC
>NZ_JBHWUR010000122.1:0-21643 GCF_042737755.1 Streptomyces sp. NPDC059994 | reverse complement strand
CCCGCGTCCCGCTACAGGGGCGCGGCGTTCCGTGACGGGCTGACGAACGCGGAGATCCGGGTGTACACCCCCGGGCTCTGGGCCTGCCCGCAGCCGCTGCCCCAGGACACCAGGCCGATCAGGCGCCCAGCGGCGACCAGCGGCCCCCCGCTGTCGCCCTGGCAGGCGTCGTGGCCGCCCCTGGGATCGCCTGCGCAGAGCATGGTGGCGCCCAGGTACTCGCCCTCCGTGTTCCCCGGGTAGGCGCGCTCACAGGCCCCGTCCGCGAGGACCTGCACCGGGGACGACCGCAGCGCCGAGGCGTAGCTGCCCCGCCCGGAGGTGTCTCCCCAGCCGTAGACGGTAGCGGCGGTGCCCGGTGCGTACGCGGCGTCGCGCGGCCCGGCAAGACCGATGACGTACGACTCGGGCAGCGCGCTCGCCAGGGTGAGCACCGCGATGTCACCGGCGTTGCTGACCGCGTTGTACCCGGGGTTGACCCAGGTGTCCCGCACGACGACCTCCTGGCCCTTGCTGCTGCGCAGCTGGGCGCGCCCCGCGATCACCTTCAGGTCCCGCACCCCGTCGGCGCCGAGCACCTCTTTGCTGAGGCAGTGCGCGGCGGTGACCACCTTGGTGGGGGCGACCACCGCTCCCCCGCAGAACTGGCCCGCGCGCGTACCCCCGAACCGGGTACGGCTGGAGAGCGCGACGGCGTACGGGTTGTCCTCGACGGAGGCGGGCGTGCCCCCGATGACCACACTGCCGGCGGCGGCGGCCGGTACGGGCGCGGCCAGCGGTACGGCGGTCGCGGCCGCCGTGAGGGCCAGCACCCCGCGCAGCGCTCGGACGGTGGGGCGTCGCATACGGTCTCCTGACTTTGGGTGACACAGGCACACCCAAGAGTCAACGAGCTATTGACGGCCCGCACCCGCTCAGACACGCGCGAGGGCCCGGCTCCCTTGCGGAAACCGGGCCTGCGTCACTACGACTACGTACTACGTACGTAAGAACGCGACCTAGTCGAGGTAGTCGCGCAGGACCTGCGAACGCGACGGGTGGCGGAGCTTCGACATGGTCTTCGACTCGATCTGACGGATGCGCTCACGCGTCACTCCGTAGACCTTGCCGATCTCGTCCAGGGTCTTCGGCTGGCCGTCGGTGAGGCCGAAGCGCATGGAGACCACGCCCGCCTCGCGTTCCGACAGGGTGTCGAGGACCGAGTGCAGCTGCTCCTGGAGGAGCGTGAAGCTGACCGCGTCGGCCGGGACGACCGCCTCGGAGTCCTCGATGAGGTCACCGAACTCGCTGTCGCCGTCCTCACCCAGGGGGGTGTGGAGGGAGATCGGCTCACGGCCGTACTTCTGGACCTCGATGACCTTCTCCGGGGTCATGTCGAGTTCCTTGGCCAGCTCCTCCGGGGTGGGCTCACGGCCCAGGTCCTGGAGCATCTGGCGCTGCACGCGCGCGAGCTTGTTGATGACCTCGACCATGTGCACCGGGATACGGATGGTGCGGGCCTGGTCGGCCATGGCGCGGGTGATCGCCTGACGGATCCACCAGGTGGCGTACGTGGAGAACTTGTAGCCCTTGGTGTAGTCGAACTTCTCGACCGCGCGGATCAGACCGAGGTTGCCCTCCTGGATCAGGTCCAGGAAGAGCATGCCGCGGCCCGTGTAGCGCTTGGCCAGCGAGACCACAAGGCGGAGGTTGGCCTCCAGCAGGTGGTTCTTGGCGCGGCGGCCGTCCTCGGCGATGATCTCCAGCTCGCGCTTGAGCTTGGGGGCGAGCTTGTCGGCGGCCGAGAGCTTGTCCTCGGCGAACAGGCCGGCCTCGATGCGCTTGGCGAGCTCGACCTCCTGCTCGGCGTTGAGGAGCGGGACCTTGCCGATCTGCTTCAGGTAGTCCTTGACCGGGTCGGCGGTGGCACCGGCGACGGCGACCTGCTGCGCGGGAGCGTCGTCCTCGTCGTCGTCGGAGAGGACGAAGCCCTTGTTCTCGCCCTCGGCCTCCTCTTCCTCGCCCTTGCCCGGCGCGACGTCCTCAAGGAGCTCTTCGCCCTCGACGGCCTCGTCGTCGCCCTTCTTGCCGGCGGTCTTCTTCGCGGCCGTCTTCTTGGCCACGGCCTTCTTGGCGACGGTCTTCTTCGCGGCCGTCTTCTTGGCGGCGGCCTTCTTGGGCGCCTCGGCGTCGTCCGCCGACACGTCCACGGTCTCGGCCGCCGGGGCCGCACTGGCCGCGACGGTCTTGGTCACGGTCGTCTTGGCCGCGACGGACTTGGTGGCGGTGCGCTTCGCCGGGCTCTTCGCTGCGACGCTCTTCCGGGTGCGCTTGGGAGATTCCGCGGCACTGACCATCAGCGTCACACCCTCTTCCTCGAGGATCTGGTTGAGGCTGCGCAGAACATTCTTCCACTGGGTTGGCGGAATCTGGTCGGCTTCGAAGGCGCGACGCACGTCATCGCCGGCGATCTGCCCATCAGCCTTTCCCCGCTCGATGAGCGCCATCACAGACTCTGACTCGGCGATCTCCGGCGGGAGCGTACGGGATGTGCTGGCCGACACGAACAACCTCTCGGAACGATGGAAACGGCTTCCGGCCCCGCCCATGATCGGGCCGGAGCCGACGACCGTCGGCTGGGGATTGTGCCGACGGCGCGGGCTGAACCTCGGAGGTGCACAGCGCCGCGAGCGGCAGCTGTATTCCTTCCTCAGCTGTTACCTCTTAGGTCATCGCACGGTTTCGAGGAGTGTTACGCCCAATCCACGTGGCCCGAGTCACACCCCATTTACGACAAAACATCCACAAGGGTCATAGTGCCCATAATCGCGTCGCCGGACCCCCCGAGGTCCGGCGACGCGTGCTTCCTCCGGGCGGGGCGGCCAGCCCGCGCCCGGCCGCGCTCCGCCGTCAGTGCTCGCGCGGCGCGGGGACGACGCGCTCGACCTCGGGGTGGACGTTGAGCAGCTGCCGCATGGCCGTCTCGGCCGCCGTCCCGTCGGCGTTCGCCAGCGCGTCCACGATCCGGGCGTGGTGGGTGAGCGCGGCTTCGGAGGGGCGGTCACAGCCGGTGATCGGCCCGCCGGAGACCTGGAGGGCGGAGCCGACGATGCCGGAGAGGTGCTCAAGCATGCGGTTGCCCGCGGCCTGGATCAGCAGGGAGTGGAACTCCGCGTCCGCCCGCGAGCAGGTGATCACGTCACCCTGCGAGAGCGAGTGGCCCATGATCTCGACCATGTCGCCGAGGCGCTGCTGGAGATCCTCGCGGCCGTGCCCCGCCGCGAGCCGGGCGGCCAGCGGCTCGATCGTCCAGCGCAGCTCGCTGAGCTCGCGCCGCTGGTCGTCGCGCTGTGGGCCGAAGGCCCGCCACTCGATGATGTCGGGGTCCAGCAGGTTCCAGTCGCTGACCGGGCGGACCCGGGTGCCGACGTTGGGGCGGGCACTGACCAGGCCCTTGGCCTCCAGTACCCGGAGCGACTCGCGGACGACGGTCCGGGAGACCTCGAAGCGCTGGCCGATCTCCTCGGGGACCAGCGGGCGGTCGGCGCCGAGATCGCCGGAAACGATCATCTGGCCGAGCTGCTGGACGAGTTGGCCGTGCAGTCCTCTCCCGCGGCTGCCCGCCGCGCGGCGGCTCACCCGGCCGAGGTCCGCCTCGGCTCCGTCCCACGCCGGGAGGGAGACGCGGTCGGCGCCACGCGCCTCCGCGTAGGGGTAGCGGTCGAGTTCGCCCGGTCCTGCGAGGCCGGTGTCGGCGGCGCGGGCGGTGGTCATCATGGTGTGCGCAAGGGTACTCACGCATCCTTTGTCGGCGGGACTTCCACGGCCCTTGAGGTCTTTGGTGAAAAGCACACGAAAGGGTGATCGCCGCACCCCTCGCAATTGACGCTTTATCGGAAAGAAGCGGGCATTCCCTGGGGAGTTGTGCTTGTCCGCATACGCCGAGGTCAGGGCAGGGTCACCAACGGGCCCTCCCGCGAAGGCCGGTGACCACGTAGGCGCAGAGCAGCACGGAGAGCGACAGCGCGAGGGCCGCGCCCTGCGGCCGGGCGAGCAGGTGCAGCGCCGCGTCGAGCCCGTTGTCCAGCATGCGCGGCCAGCGCAGCCAGGCCACGTCCCGCAGCCTGGCCGGAAGTCCGGCGGCCGAACGTGCCTGCGGAGCCGACAACGCTTTCTGTACGAGGGGTACGACGGCGACCGGCACCGCCAGGACGGCGGCGAGCCCGGCCGTGGTGGCCCGGAAGATGCCGGCCGCGAGCAGCCCGGCCCAGGCGCAGCCCACGGTCAGCCCCGCCCAACCCGCCGCCAGCGAGGGCCAGTCCGGCGGAATCCGCACCAAGTCGCCGCCGTACACCAGACGCAGGGCCTGTGCGTCCAGGGCGACGGTGAGCACGGCCAGCAGGAGGGCGGCCCCGGCCGACACGGCGAGCTTGGCGAGCAGCAGCCCGAGCCTGCGCGGGACGGTGCCGCGGTCGGCGGCGAGCGCGGGGTAGCGGTACTCCTCGCCGAAGGCGAGCGCGCCGAGGACCCCGGCGCCGAACGCGGCGGGCGGCAGTGGCAGCAGCCCCGGCCAGGCGGCTGCCAGGTGCGGCAGCGGTGTGTGCCCGGTGCGCCCGAGCACCACGGCGAGCGCGACCGACCCGACGAGCACGGCGGCGGCCAGCAGGTACGTGGTGCGCACACCGAGGAGGCGGCGGAGCTCGTAGCGGAGGGGGCGGAGTGGTGTGCGGGGTCGGGCGCGGGTGATCGGGGGGCGCGGGTGGGGGGCGGGGCCGCCGTTGTGCGGCGGGAGCGGTTCCGTCGGCGCGGCGGGGTCCGCGGCGGGGTCCGCGGCGGGGTCCGCGGCGGGGTCCGGGGTGGTTGCTGCCGCCGGAGCCGGGTGAGGGCCGGACGCCGGGGCCGGGCGGGGGCTCGGCGCCGTCGGGCCCGTGTCGCCGAACTCTTCCGTGAGGCGGTGGACGAGGACGCCGTGGCGGAACGCCGTTTCACCGACCTCGGCGCAGGTCGTGCCGTAGACGGAGAGGTGGCTGCCGTCCTCGGCGACCACCTCGACCGAGCGGCGTGCGGCGCGGGCCTCGCGGCTGACCAGGGCGCCGAGGCGGGTGGCGTGCGGGCTCGCGACGGCCACCCGGGGGCGCAGCCGGGTGCGGGCGAACTCGGTCGCGTCCTGGTCCGCGACGAGGCGGCCCGCGTCGATGGTGACCACCCGGTCGGCCACCCGGGCCGCCTCCTTGGGGTCGGCGAAGGTGCACAGCACGGTGCCGCCGTGCTGTGCGTGGCCGCGCAACAGCCCGTACATCCAGTTGTTCTCGCGCGGCGAGAGGCCCTCGGCGGGCTCGTCCAGAACCAGCGCGTGCGGGTCGCCGAGGAGGGCTGCGGCGAGCCCGAGTCTGCGGTCCATGCCGAGCGAGAGGGTGCCGAGCCGCTGGTCCCCGAGGCCGACGAGGCCGACGACGTGGAGCATCTCCTCGGCGCGGGCGGCCGGGACCCCGGCGACCGCGCACATGAGGCGGAGCTGGCCCCGGACCGTACGGGCGGGGTGGCCCGGCACGTCGCCGAGCAGAGTGCCGACCTCGCGGGCCGGGTGGGCCACCTTGTGCAGGGGGCGGCCCCGGAAGTAGGTGACGCCCCGGCCCGGTTCGAGCTCCAGCATCAGGCGCAGGGCCGTGGTCTTGCCGGAGCCGGGGGCGCCGAGCAGGGCGGTGATCAGGCCCGGCCGGGCCTCGAAGGTCAGGTCGTCCACCTCGGGCGGACGGTCGCGGCGGGGTGTGCTGGTGAGTCCAATGGCCTGGAGCATCGCTTCTCTCGCGGGGGTGAGACCGCTCGACGGCACGGCGGGAGGACAGGTACGCGGGTATGACAGGTACGACGAGTACCGGATTAACATAACGCGACATTTCATGCTTTTTGTGCAAGCCGGGCGCGTGTGTGCCCCCACGGCGGGCAGGCGTCCGCCCGGAGCGCTGGAGGTGTGCGGCCTTCAAGTGCGGACCGGACATGGCTGGTCGCGCCACGCGGCGGAGCCGCGCCATGACACGGCCCCGCGCCCCTTCAAGCGGTGGGTCAGACCTCCGGGCGGAGCATCGGGGGGTTCAGCAGTGTCGCGCCGCCCGCGCGGAACAGTTGCGCGGGGCGTCCGCCCTGGCGGGTCGTGGTGCCGCCCGACGGGACCAGGAAGCCCGGGGTGCCGGTCACCTTGCGGTGGAAGTTGCGGGGGTCGAGCGCGACCCCCCACACCGCCTCGTACACCCGCCGCAGCTCCCCGACGGTGAACTCGGCCGGGCAGAACGCCGTGGCCAGTGACGAGTACTCGATCTTGGAACGGGCCCGCTCCACGCCGTCCGCGAGGATCTGGGCGTGGTCGAAGGCGAGCGGGGCGGGCTGCTCGCCGTCGCGGCCGAAGCCGCCGTCCTGGCTCAGCAGGTCCTCGACCGGCGCCCAGCGCGCACTGTGGGCGTCGCCGCCCGCGCGTGGGGCGGGCAGATCGGGGGCGAGCGCCAGATGCGCCACGCTGACGACCCGCATGCGGGGGTCGCGCCGGGGGTCGCCGTACGTGGCGAGCTGCTCCAGATGGGCACCGTTGCCCGGGGCCGGGGCGGTGGCCGCCGGGTCCTGGGCGCAGAGTCCGGTCTCCTCGGTCAGTTCGCGGGCCGCCGCGGCCGACAGGTCCTCGTCGCCCCGGACGAAGCCGCCCGGCAGCGCCCACCGCCCCTGGAACGGCGGCTCCCCGCGACGGACGACCAGCGCGCACAGGGCGTGGCGACGCACGGTGAGCACGACCAGGTCGACGGTCACGGCGAAGGGCGGGAAGGCCGACGGGTCGTAGGGAGACATGAAGCGATCATAGTCGTCTCCCTGACGATAAACACGCCCCCGGGCACGGCCGGTCGCACCATCTTCACCAGCCGCCCCACGGGTTCCTCCCGAGGCGCCCCGCGCACGGTTTCTCACCACATTTGGCTCGATGCCCTCGGCGCCCACCGCTCCCGCCGCGGTGACCGGCGCCGCCTCTTCCTCCGTACCGGATTCACTCAGCACTCCGTTCAGCCTCCCAACTGGAGCCGGCCGGCGGCCTGCTCGACCATGCCTACGCCGAGCCTGCTGACCCGCACGGCGAACGGCTCCCCCGCGACGCTCAGCCCTGACAGCCGGACCGCGCCGAGCGGCGCCGACCGTACGGGGCACACGGCGACCGTGCCCGCCGGGGCGTCCGGGCGGATCCCGGCGAGCGTGGTGAGCAGCTGGACCGCCGAGGCCGCGGCGACGGCGGCCGGGCGGCAGGCGGCCGGGTGCGGCAGGGGGGCGCTGTCCGCGGTGCGCTGCTCCCCCGCGTACATCTCGGGCAGCCGGTAGCCGAACGCCTCGGCCGCGTCCAGGAGTCCCCGCAGCAGCGCGCTCGCCTCCTTCTCGTACCCGGCGGCCGCGAGGCCCGTGACGGCGACGGCCGTGTCGTACACCCGCACCGCGCCCGCGCGGTGGCCGAACGGGTTGTAGCCCGCCTCCTTGGCGCCGAGGCCCCGCAGGCCCCAGCCGGAGTCCATGGCCGGGCCGCCCAGGAGCCGGGCCAGCTGTTCCGTCTGCACCTTGTCGAGCAGCCCGGGGGCGAGCCGTCCCGCGCCGAGCAGCCCGGTGTCCAGGAGGTGGGCGGCGCCCCCGCCGAGCGACGGCAGGGGGCGGCCGTCGGCGGTACGGGCGGCGGCGGGGCGCCCGCCCGCGAGGTCCTCGATCCAGAACTCCTCCCGGAACCGCTCGCGCAGCCCCGCCGCCCAGGCCGCGCACTCCTGGGCCCCGGGCCTGCCGCACTCCCGCAGCAGCTCGGCGCCCAGGACGGCGGCGCGGTGGGCGTGGGCCTGGGTCTCGGCCCGCGCCAGGCCCGCCGCCGGGCCCGGCTCGCCGAGATAGCCGTCGTCACCGGCACACGCGCGCAGCCAGCGCAGACACCGCTCCGCCGCCGGCAGCAGCTCGGCCACTTCGGACTCGGCAAGCCCCCAGCGGCGCGCCTCGGCGAGCACCACCGGGAACGCGAGCGTGGCCTCCACTCCGGTACAGCTGGGTGGCAGATGGGGCCCCGCGTCCCGCAACGGCCCGGGGATGCGGCCGAACTCCCTCTCCCCGCCCGCCAGTTGGGTACGCGCAACGGCGCGCAGGGTCGCGGCCGCCAGCCGGGTGGAGAGCGGCAGGGCCATCCGCGCGGCCCACAGCGCCTCGGCCGGCGCCGGGCCGGTGCGCCAGGGGACGCCCGCCGCCGCGTACACGTCCGCCGGGTGGGCCGGGTCCCGTACGAGCAGGGCCCGCAGGTCGTCGAGGCCGCTCTGGAGCAGCGGCCCGACCCGGGGGTCGTCGCCCTCCGCCTCGGCCTGTGGCAGCGGGTGGCTCGCGGCCTGGCCGGGCGGCCGGGCGGGGCGGCCGGTGCGGTCGGTGCGGATCTGCAGCTCGATCGTGTACGAACCGCCCGGGGGCAGCTCCACGTCCCAGCGCAGCACACCCGCCGAGGCGAGCGCGTCGGCCGGGGGCGGGTGCGCGCTCACCACCGCGTGCGCGCCCGGGGCCGTCCAGCGCATGCCCGAGGCGTGGACGCTGCCCGGCAGTTCGGGTCCGGCCCGGCCCGCCGCGACCGCGCCCAGGTCGGCGAGGTCGGTCCCGAGGGCGATCTCCACGGGCAGCCGCAGGGAGCGGGGCGAGGAACTGCGCAGGGTGATCCGCTCGCTGCCGTCTGCCTGGCGCAGCCGCTCGATCGTGATCTCGGGGTCGGGGCCACTGTCGGCCGGGGTGCGCACCACCGCGAAGAAGCGGGCGCGGTCGGCCGATATCGGTCTGCCCTGGAGGGCGATCGGCTCCCGCCCGGCCACCTTCAGCTGGCAGCGCGCGAGCAGCCGGCGGCCGTGGCGGTAGAAGCCCTCCAGGCCGTGGCCGGTGAGCTGGCCGTGCTCCGCCGAGACGACGAGGCCGGGCAGGGCGACGGAGATCAGGGCCGCGTGCAGTGGGGGGAGCTCGCCGAATCCGGGTCCGGAGTTTCCGGCCGGGCCGGACGCCCGGGGCGCCGGTGCCGGGCGCCGCCCCGGCCCCGCGCCTGGTCGAGGCCCGGACCCGGGCGCGGCCGCCCGTCCCGTTCCGGGGGAGGCCGGACCGCCTCCGGCAGGGGCCCGAGGAGTCACATCGCTCCCGGAGGGGACTTCGCCCCTGGGAGAGACATCGCCCCAGAGCGGGACTTCGGCCTGGGAAAGGGCATTGGCCCGGGACGGGGGATTGGCCCGGGGAGGGACATTGAACGGCATAGCTTGCCTTCCGAGCGCTCCGGCCGCATTCGCGGGTCGGGCGGACCGCCCTCGCGCGGCGCCCGCCTCGTGAACGCGGCGGGCGGCGCACGGGTCACGGAGCGACACGGCACGGTGTGGACCCGGCGTCATCGGCCGGTCCCGTCCCGCTGCCCCGCCCGCCGGGCCCCACGCCGGGCGGACCCGGCCGTCTCGGAGCCACCGTCGACGCCCTCGGGACGGACGGAGGCGGATGCCGCGTCCCTCCTGTTCGCCGGGGAGGTGGCGGCCGCACCGTCGTTCCGGTGCGCCGGAGCCTTACGGCGGGACTTGGGCCGCCGAACGGGCCCGGCCACGCCGGACGCCGGCGCCTCCACGGCCACTCCATGCCCGGCGGCCACAGGCTCGGGCCCGGCGGGCCCGGGCACAGAGGCGCCAAGTCCCGGAACCACGAACGCATCCCCACCCGCACCCGGAGCCATAGCCTCCACCCCCTCCTCCCGCTCCCGCCTCTCCTCCCGCAGGCACCTGCGCAGTGCCTCCGGGTCCAGGCCCTGGTTGCAGGCCTGGTGGAGGAGTTGGGCGAACTGGTAGTCGGGGTCCGCGCGCAGGGCCAGGCCCAGGGCGACCCTGGCGGCGGGCTCGTCGCCGGTGGACCAGGCCACCCAGCCCGCCAGGGTGAGCGGGGCCGCCGCGTGCTCCCCGTAGCGGCCCACGCAGCGGCGCGCGAGGGCGCGCCACAGGCGCTGGGCCGGGGCCGCGTCCGGGCCCTCCATCCACTCGGCCGCACGGTCCCGGGTGGTGCGGTCCTGGAGGCCGAGGACCAGGGCCGCCGCCTCGTCGTGCGCGATCAGGCCGTCGTCCAGCGCGTCCGCGTCCGTGCGGCCCGTGGCCGGGGGCGCGCCGGAGAGGCGGCGCATCAGGCGGCCCGCCAGGTCCAGGGTCTCCCGCCCGACCCGCAGCCGCTCCTCATCGTCAAGGATGCGCGGCACGAGCGCCTCCTCCGCCGCCGCGAGCACGCGTTCCTGGTCGGCCGCCGCCGGGCGCCGCCAGGGGGCGAGCCGCGCCTCCATCTCCCGCAGGGAGCCCCGGACTTGGAGCCCGGCGAAGGTCGCTGCCGCCGCCAGCACCGACGTACCGGGCAGGGCCAGCACGTTCCCCTCCGGCGGGCAGCAGCGCGCGTCCGGGCAGCAGTACGACCAGTACCTTCCGTCCGAGATGCACAGCGCCTCCAGGACCGGAACGTCCAGGGCACCGCAAGCCGTCCGCAGGAGCTGGGCCAACGGCCGCAGCCTCTCCATGACGTGACCGGCCGTCACCTCCCCCGCCGGGTCCGGGTCCTGGCAGAGGAACACGATGATCGCGTCCGGGCGCGGCCCCCGCCGCTCGCTCCCCGTCACCAGGCACTCGGCCAGTTGCTCGGCGACGTGCGGCCACTCCCCCGGCGCACGGGGAATGCCGAGCCGGAGCCGCCCGCCGAAGCGGCCCCGGCGACCATGGAGGGCGACCATCACGACGGAGTCCGTCGGATGGAAGCCCATCAGATACGGCAGGGCGTCGGCCAGTTCGGCCGGGCTGCGCAGGGTGAGCTGCGGGTCGTCGTCGGGCAGTCCGTGGGAACCGTGCGATTCGTGGTGCTTGTTCATGCCTCGACGGTCCCGCGCCCGGCCACCCCTCACCAGCCCTGTGGATAACGTTGTCCACAGGCGAGAACAAGCCATCGCGATGATCTGCATACTGATCCAGGTACCAACCCGCGTACCGACCTGCGTACTGGTCTGTGTACCCAACTGTGTGCTGAGGGGCGGTGGGACCGTCGCGTGTCGTCGTGCGACCGTCACACCGCCCACTCGGTCCGGGCCCGGCCGGGCCGTACCGAACACCTCGCTAGGCCGTGCCTACCACTTCTGGCCGGCCTGCTGCTTCGTCGTGGCGTTGAGGCGGTTGAACAGATTGCTGACGGCGATGTGCAGCACGAGCGCCGCGAGCTCCTGCTCGTTGAAGTGCTGGGCGGCCTCGTTCCACACCGCGTCCGGGACCGGGTCCTCGCGGTCGTTCAGCCGCGTCACGTGCTCGGTGAGCGACAGCGCCGCGCGCTCGGAGTCGGTGTAGAAGGGGGTCTCCCGCCACGCGCCGACGGAGAAGATCTTCTCGTCGCTCTCGCCCGCCTTGCGCGCCTGGCCGGACGCCGACTCCACACAGGGGCTGCAGCCATTGATCTGGCTCGCGCGCAGGTGGCTCAGCGCGAGCAGACCCGCCGGGACGCCCCCCGCGTAGGTGGCCTTGTACAGGCTCTGGATGGCCTGCATGGCGTCGGGGAGGACCATCGCCGGGTTCTGCATCCGTGCTTCCATGACTGCTCTCCTTCAGAGATCAACAGCGTTCGTTCAGCGGTGACGCCGGCTCGATCCCATCGGCCGGGATCCCGCGTCACTGGTCTGACGGGTCCCGGCGCAGGAGTGTGACCGAAGGTGGGGAAGATTTTTCCGCGCGTACGACGAAGCGGCCCCGCCGGGCGTCAGGTTCCCGGCGGGGCCGCACGTCACACGCTGATCAGTCGGTCAGCAGGACGTCGATCAGGACTACTCCGTGATCTTGATCAGCTGACCCTCGGTGCCGACCGAGTTGTTGGTCACGTAGATCTCGTTCTTCGGGCCGAAGGCCAGGCCGGTGGACATCGCCAGCTTGCCGTCGGTCGGGATCTCGGTGACCGCCTTGGTCTTGACGTCGATCCGGCTCAGCTTGCCCGGCAGCGGCGGGCCCTGCTGCTGGAAGCCACCGGTCAGCGTCAGCGCGACCAGGTTGCCGTTCTTGTCGGCGGCCAGGTCGGTCACCGCGGTCAGACCGCTGGCGAAGACCTCCGCGCGGTGGCCCGGCACGATCCGCCAGATGCGCGAGGCGCCCGGACGCAGACCGCCCATGTCGGCGATGTAGAACGCGCCGTCCGCGCCCTTGACGATGCCGCTGGGCACCGCCTGGACCTTGACCGTGCCGTCGGCCGCGACCGACTTGGTCTGCGGGACGAGGGACTCCAGCGCCTTCTTCTCCTTGGCCGACGGGGCCGTGGCGGCGCCGCCCGGGGCGGGGAGCTCGTTGTCCGGGAAGATCGCCTCGGTGGTGGTGCGGCCGCCGAAGCCGACGCCGATCAGGTCGTTGGCGCCGGCGTCCGTGACCAGGAAGCCGCGGCCGTTGCGGGCGAAGCGCCAGGCGTTGCTGTGGATCGACGCTTCCTCCTCGTTGGCCGGGTGGCCGAGGATCCAGTCCGGGTCGAGCAGCGTCTCGTGCTTGACCGGGTCACCGACGACCCAGCCGCTCGCCGTCTGGAGCGTGCCGAGCTTGGCCGCGTCCGCGCCGAGCTTGGCGCGGTCGTCCGTGCCGCCGCCGAAGCCGTTGAGGACGAGGTAACCCGACCCGTTGGCCTCCACGTCGTTGGGGCCGGCGGCCGAGATCGGCTCGTACGGGTTGGTCGGGGCCACGGCGGAGGACGCCAGGCCGGTGACGACGCGGCCCTGCTGGGTGCCCTTGACGCGGTAGACGGAACCGGTCAGTCCGACGCACTTGGTGCCCGGCGCGCAGCCCGGCTTGCCCACGCCCGACTCGGCGACCAGGATCGTCCCGTCCGCCTGGACGGAGATGCCGCGGGGGTTGTTGAGCTTGCTCGCAATGACCTCAATGTTGGCAGTGGCACCCGCGGTGGTACCGGCAGCGGCCTTCGCCTCCTTCGGCGAGGCCTGTGCCGGGCCGGGGATCAGCGTGACGGCCAGGGTGCCCACCGCCGCCGCTGCCACGAAGGCCCCACTCCAAGACCTGCGTATTCTCGACATGTCTCTCCCTCATCATGGCGTGCCCCCGTCATTGGGAGCCGACTCAACCGGCGCCACGATAGACGCTTCTACCTCAACCGTCCTGTATTCGCAGGTAAGTTGTAAGCCCTGTCCGACTGCGCCCTATCCGCAGTTGCACACTTGATTGGCAGTCGGAATTCACTGGCACCGAACTCGCGCCGGATTTCGGCCAACTCGGGGCGAGTTCTCGCGCGTTGAGTGGTTGTTCGCCGCCGTGTGCGGCTCTAGAGTCTGCCGGGCGATGCCCATAGTTTCCGGTATCCCGGTAATTGAGACTCTTGATACCGCTGCGCAACCGCCCACGGAGGATACGCATGCCCCCAATTCCGCCCGCCCGAGTCGTCCGCATCGTCGAAGGGGTGCGCGCGCGGGTGCAGCGCCTCGCCCAGCTGATGGTGCCCGCGCCGATCGCCGTCCTCGAACTGGCCCAGGGCGCCTGGGTGTCCCAGGCGATCTACGTGGCGGCCGAGCTGAAGATCGCCGACCAGCTCGCCGACGGCCCGCTGTCCTCGGAGGAGATCGCCCGGCGGATCGAGGCCGACCCGGACGCGGTCCACCGGCTGCTGCGCGCCCTCGCCGGCTACAGGATATTCAGCGAGCAGAGCGACGGCCGTTTCAAGCTGACGCCGATGGCCGACGCGCTGCGCACCGGTACGCCGATGTCGATGCGCGACATGGCCCTGTTGACAGGTCACCCCGCGAGCTGGGAGGACTGGGGTGCGCTCATCCACACCGTGCGCACCGGTCAGCCGAGCCTTGAGAAGAACCGCGGCATGCACGCGTACGAGTACCTGGGCCAGAACCCGGAATTCGCGGAGATCTTCCTCAACGGCATGGGCACGCTCTCGAATATGGAGACCGAGCCCATTCTCGCCGCGTACGACTTCTCCAAGTACAAGACGCTCGTCGACGTCTTCGGCGGCCGCGGCGGACTGCTGTCGGCGATCCTGAAGAAGACGCCCCAGTCGAAGGGCATCCTCTTCGATTCCCGGGCGGACGAGCTGGGCGCCGACGCGTTTCTCACGGAAGAGGGCGTGGTCGACCGGGTCGAGATCGACAAGGGCGATCTCTTCGGTCCGCTGCCGGCCGGTGCGGACGCCTATCTGCTGAAGCACATTCTGCATGAATGGCCGGAGCCGAAGGCGCTGGAGATCCTCAAGAACGCCCGTGAGGCAATCAGCCCCGACGGCCGGCTGCTCGTCATGGAATTCGTGCCCCCGGAGGGCAACGCGGCGCACCCCGCCAAGCTCGTCGACCTGTGGCTGATGATCCTGGTCGGCGGCAAGGAGCGCACCGAGCGCCAGTACTCGGAGATCCTGCGCGCCACCGGCTTCCAGCTGGACCGGATCGTGCAGACCGCCGCGGGCGTCTCGATCGTCGAGGCGCGCCCGGTCTGACCCGGCCTCACCTCACGTCTACGAGGAAGCTCCTGGCGGAACGATCCGCCAGGAGCTTCTTCATACGACGGGGAACTACGCCAGCCCCGCCAGCCTCAGCAGCAGACCCTTCACCTCGGTGGCCTCCACCGCGTCGCCCACCGCGTCCGGAGCCGAGCACAGCAGCAGCGGCCCGTCCTGCGGGTCGTCGGGCAGTCGGCCATGGCTGCCCCGCACCGGCGAGGGGTCCAGCGGCACGACCGCCATCCGGTAGCGCATCCCGAGCTTCTTGCGCGCCAGCGCCTTCGCGGCCTTGACCTTCACATACGGGTCGAGCGGGTCCATGAACAGCTCGACCGGGTCGTACCCGGGCTTGCGGTGGATCTCGACGAGCTGGGCGAAGTCCGGGGCGCGGTCGTCGTCGAGCCAGTAGTAGTACGTGAACCAGGCGTCCGGTTCCGCGATGGCGACCAGTTCGCCCGAGCGCGGGTGGTCGAGGCCGAAGCTCTTCTTGCCCTCGTCGTCGAGCAGCTGGTCGATGCCCGCCACGTCCGCGAGGGCCTCGCGGGTGGCGTCCAGGTCCTCGGGCCTGCGGACGTAGATGTGCGCGAGCTGGTGGTCGGCCACCGCGAACGCGCGGGACGCCATCGGGTCCAGATACTCCATGCCGTCCTGGGTGTGGACTTCGAGCAGCCCGGCGCGGCGCAGGGCGCGGTTGATGTCCACGGGCCGGCTGACACGCGTGATGCCGTACTCCGAGAGGGCCACGACCGTGCGGCCCGCCGCCTCCGCGTCGTCGAGCAGCGGAGCCATGGCGGCGTCGAGGTCGGCGGCCGCGCGGTAGGAGCGCGGGTCGTCGGGGCCGTACCGCTGCAGGTCGTAGTCCAGGTGCGGCAGGTAGCACAGCGCCAGGTCGGGGTCGCGGGTCGCCAGGATGTGGCGGGTGGCGTCGACGATCCACTGGGAGGAGACGATGTTCGCGCCGGGTCCCCAGAAGTTGAAGAGGGGGAACGTGCCGAACTTGTCGTGGAGTTCGTCGTGGAGCGCCGGGGGCCGGGTGTAGCAGTCGGGCTCCTTGCGGCCGTCGGCGTAGTAGACCGGGCGCGGGGTGACCGTGATGTCGGTGTCCGCGCCCATCGCGTACCACCAGCAGATGTTCGCGACCGTGTAGCCCGGGTGCGCGCGGCGGGCCGCGTCCCACAGCTTGTCGCCCTCGACCAGGCCGTTGTGCTGGCGCCACAGGAGGACGTCGCCCAGGTCGCGGAAGTACCAGCCGTTGCCGACGATGCCGTGCTCGGCGGGGAGCGTGCCGGTCAGGAAGGTGGACTGGGCGGCGCAGGTGACGGCCGGGAGCACCGTGCCGAGCCGCGCCCTGGAGCCGGAGCGGCTGAGCGCCTTGAGCCTGGGCATGTGCTCAAGCAGCTTGGGGGTGAGGCCGACGACGTCCAGGACGAGGAGCGGGTTGGGTGCGCCGGCGGTGGCGTCGGTCATGGCAGTTCCTTGAGGCCGAGGTCGGTCAACAGGTCCCGGGCGAGGCTGAGTTCGGCGGCGATGCCGTCGGCCAGCTGGTCCCGGTCGCGCGGGCGCAGCTCGGCGGGCAGCGCCTGCCAGGTGTACGTCTCGACCTCCAGGTGGCGGGTGTGCGCCACCGGCCCGCCGACCAGGCCCGCCAGGGTCTCGCGCAGCACGGGCAGCGTGGAGGTGAGCGGCGCCGCGGGCCGGGCGTGCAGCGGTACGTGGAAGTGCGCGCGCCAGGGAGCGGTGTCCGGCAGCGCCTGTCCGGCCAGGGCCTCGTCGAGGTCGTCGGTGCCGAGGAGCCCTTCGCCGTGCCGGGTACGGGTCTGGTGCAGGAAGCGCGGCTCGGCGAACTCGGCGAGCGCGTCCCGGACTTCGGGCCTGCCCGGCTCCTCGGCGTGCAGCGCGGCCGACAGCTGGACCTTGGGGATCGCGATCCCGGCGGCGTGCAGCGCGTCGAGCGCCTTCGACGGGTCCTCGAAGGAGGTGGCCAGATGGCAGGTGTCGACGCAGATGCCGATGCGCGGCGAGCCGATCGCGCTGAGCGGGGCGATCGCGTCGGCGGTGGTCTCCACCGTGCAGCCGGGCTCCGGCTCCAGGCCGATCCGGATGGACTTCCCGGTCTCCTCCTCCAGGGCGTCGAGCCGCGCCGCCAGTGTGGTGAGCGCGGTGCGCGCGGTCTCGGCCGCGGCGGCGTCGAAGCCGGTGCGCCAGGCGAGCGGCAGGGTGGAGATGGTGCCCTCGGTGACGTCGTCGGGAAGCAGCGCGGCGAGCAGCCGGGCCAGGTCCGCGGTGTGCTCCAGGCGTTCCGGATCGGTCCAGTCCGGCTGGTAGACGCGGTACTTGACCTCCTCGGCGCCGAACCCGTCGTACGGGAAGCCGTTGAGGGTGACGACCTCCAGGCCGCGTCCGTCGAGTTCGCGACGCAGCCCGCGCAGCGCGGCCGCGTCGGCGCTCAGCTCCTCGGCCGCGCCCCGGGCCAGCCACAGGCCGATGCCGAGCCGGTCGGTGCCCAGACGCCGGCGCACCGGCTCGCAGTGGTCCCGCAGCTGGGCGAGGACGCCGTCGAGGGTCTCGGCGGGGTGGACGTTGGTGCAGTACGCGAGGTGGACCGTGGAGCCGTCGGGGTGGCGCAGTCGCATGGGCTCACTCGCCGCCGCGGAGGATGGAGTTGCCCTCGTGCAGGGCGTCCGGGGCGGTCGGGTCCAGGTCCAGGCGTCCGCTCAGCGCGTAGAACGCGACCGGGTTGCGCCACAGCACCAGGTCCACGGCGTCCTCGTCGAACCCGGCCTTCAGCATCGCGTCGGCCACCTTGCGGGTCTTCAGCGGATCGCTCTTGCCCCAGTCCGCGGCCGAGTTGACCAGCACCTTCTCCGGGCCGTACTCGTCGAGGATGGCGACCATACGGTCCTCGTCCATCTTGGTGTCCGGATAGACCGAGAAGCCGAGCCAGGAGCCGCTGTCCTTGGCCTCCTTGACGGTCGTCTCGTTGAGGTGGTCGAGCAGCACCCGCTCGGGGGCGAGCGCCGACTCGCGTACGACGTCGATGGTGCGGCGCAGACCGGTGAGCTTGTCGCGGTGCGGGGTGTGCGCCATGGCGGGCAGGCCGTGCTCGGCGGCGAGCTGGAGCTGGACGGCGAGCGCGTGGTCCTCGGCGGGCGTCATCGAGTCGTAGCCGATCTCGCCGACCGCCACCACGCCGTCCTTGACCAGATAGCGCGGCAGCTCGTCGAGGACGGGCGTACAGCGCGGGTCGTTCGCCTCCTTGGGGTTGAGGGCGATCGTGCAGTGGTGGGCCATGCCGTACTGCGCGGCCCGGAACGGCTCCCAGCCGAGCAGCGCGTCGAAGTAGTCGAAGAAGCTCGCGGGCGAGGTACGGGGCTGGCCCAGCCAGAACGCGGGCTCGACGACCGCGCGCACGCCCGCCGCGTACATCGCCTCGTAGTCGTCGGTGGTGCGGGACGTCATATGGATGTGCGGGTCGAAGATGCGCATGGTCAGGACTCCTCGGCCCCGGTGAGGGCCAGTACGCGGTGCAGGTCGTCGGGGACGGGGCGGGCGGCGGCGGTACGTTCCTTCGCGTAGTCGCCGAGCATCCGGGCGAGTTCCGTGTCGCCGTGGGCGCGCTCCCGCAAGGAGGCGACGGCGTCCACGGGCACGCCGGTGAACAGGCACTTCAGTACGGCGTGCCGCCAGGCGTGCGGGTCCAGATGGGCCGCCGCGTAGGGGCCGACGGCCGCCGCCACCAGGCGGGTGTCGTTGGCGCGCAGCGCATCCTCGACGAGCGGCACCCCGGCCGCCGGGCCGAGGCCGAGGTCCGGGAGCGCCAGCAGGACGGCGCGGCGCTCGGCGGCGCTGCCCTGCTGGTAGATCCGGGTCGCGGTGGGCGCGTCCACGCGGGCGGTGTGCAGCATCAGGACACGTGCTTCGTCGACGGCGTCGGCGCCGAGATGGCGCCCGGCCGAGGCGAACCGCAGCTCCCAGGGGGCGGTGCCGTACCCGGCGGCCGGGCGGGCGGCGGTGTGCGCCGCCTCGGCGAGCGCCTCGTCGAGCCAGGCACGGGCGGCGCCGCCCAAGCGGGCGTCGAGTTCCGCACGAGGTATCACGGCTAGGCTCCCTTCAGGGGCGAGGCGGCACCCGCGATCAGCGGGCGCAGGAACTCCATGGATTTGCGGGCCTGTTCGGGGCCCGCGTGGGAGTGGCGGGGCAGCTCGACGACGGTCAGACCGTCGTAGCCGGTGGCGGCGAGCGCCTCCAGGACGGGCGGGAAGTCGATCTCGCCGTCCCCGAACGGCAGGTGTTCGTGCACCCCGCGCCGCATGTCCTCGATCTGGACGTGCCGCAGCCAGGGCGCGGCGGCGCGCACGCACTCCGCGGGCGAGGCGGCCTCCAGGCACTGGCAGTGCCCGAGGTCGAGCGTGAGCCCGAGCGGTTCCGGGTCGCCCAGCTGCTCGCGCAGCCGGTGGAAGTCGGCGAGGGTGGCGAGGAGGTGGCCGGGCTCGGGCTCGATCGCGAGCGCAACCCCCGCGCCCGATGCCATGTCGAGGACCGGGCCGAGAGCCTCCCCGAGCAGCTTCCAGGCGGTGTCGTCGTCGGTGCCGTCGGGCGTGATGCCGCTGAAGCAGTGCACGGCGTGCGCGCCGAGGTCGGCGGCGACACGGACGGCCGTGACGAGCAGTCCGGTGCGGCGGGCGCGGGCGTCCGGGTCCGGGTCGAGGAGGGACGGGCCGTGCTTGCGTCTCGGGTCGAGTACGTACCGGGCGCCCGTCTCCACGGTCACGCCCAGGCCGAGCTCGCCGAGCCGCTGGGCCACCCGGCGGGTGCGGGCGGGGAGTTCGGGGGCGAGCGGGTCGAGGTGCATGTGGTCGAGGGTCAGCCCCACGCCCTCGTACCCGAGGTCCGCGAGGAGCCCGAGGGCGTCGTCGAGGCGGAGGTCGGTGAGGCCGTTGGTGCCGTAGCCGAGGCGGAGGCTCATGTGGGGCTGACCTTTCGTGCGAGCTTGCGGGCTACGGGGATGAGGCCGGTCAGGGCGGCGGCGGTACGGACGGATCCTGCCCGCGCCGCGAGGGCCGCCTGGAGCGGGATCATCGCCTTGATGCCGCCGCCGACTGCCCGTTGGGTGAGCGGAGGGGACGGGTTGAGGACTGCGTGGAAGAGGGGCTTTGCCGCCGTGGCCACGTAGGTTGCGGCGAAGGCGGTCCGGGCGATGTCACGGGGCTCGGACGGAAGCCTGAACGCTTGGGTGGCGCCCGGCCGCCGCGCCGTCAGGGCGCCCAGGGTCACCGCACCCGCCAGCGCCGCCAGCGGCGCCCGCACCGAACCCCCCTGCGTCTCGTGCCGGGAGACCGTCGTCACCGCGTACGTGTGCGCGCCCAGGGCCGTGGCCGGGAGCAGGGGGCGCCTCGTCACCGTGCCGGTCGTGGCCGTCGCGCCGAGGAGGAGGTCCAGGGAGCGGGCCGCGGCCATCGCGGCCGGGCCCGCCGGCGTGTGCTTCAGGCGCAGGTCGTACGCCCACACCGTGCCCGCGAGCGCCGTCGCCACCAGCCCGGCCGGGCGGCCCGCGCGGTAGGCGAGGGCCAGGCCCGCGCCGGTGAGTCCGGCCGCCGCCGCCAGGGCCGCGGCCGGCTTGACGCGGCCGGACGGGATCGGGCGGTGGGGGCGGTCGACGGCGTCCTCCTCGCGGTCCGCCCAGTCGTTCAGGGCCATCCCCGCCTCGTACAGGCAGAGGGAGGAGCCCACCGCGAGCGCGGTGCGCCGGTTGGGGCGCAGCCCGGCGGCCGCCGCCCCCGCGAGGGCGTCGCCGGGAACGGTGAACAGGGCGGAGACGCGCAGGAGTTCGGCCCAGTCGCGCAGGACCGGCTTCACCGGGCCTCCCGCAGCCGCTCGGCGAACGACAGCAGGGCCCCGTACTGCTCGGCCAGCGCCGAGGAGCCGCCGTCCGGGTCCTTGAAGTAGAAGCCCAGCTCGGGGCGGGGGCCGGTCAGTCCGGCCTCGTGGGCGCGGGCGGTGAGGCGGGCGAGGTCGAGGACGAGCGGCGCGGCGAGCGCCGAGTCGCAGCCCTGCCAGATCGTCTGGAGCACCATCCGCGAGCCGAGGAAGCCCTCGAAGACGATGTGGTCCCAGGCGGTCTTCCAGTCGCCGAGCGCCGGAACGTCGTCGATGTGCACCTCGCCCTCGGGCAGCGAGCCGAGGTTGTCCTCCAGGACGCGGTTCTTGCCCGCGTTCTTCGCCGCCGCGGCTGCCGGGTCGGCGAGCGACGCCCCGTCCCCGCCGCCGAGCAGATTGCTGCCGGACCACGCCCGTACGGCCAGGGCGCGCTGGCGGAACATCGGGGCGAGCACCGCGCGGAGCAGGGTCTGGCCGGTCTTGCCGTCGCGGCCCGCGTAAGGGACACCGGCCGCGTCGGCCGCCGCCTCCAGGTCCGGGTGGCGCAGGCCGGTCGACGGGGTGAAGTTGACGTAGGCGCACCCGGCGCGCAGCGCGGCCGCCGCGTACAGCGAGGAGGCGGGCAGCCGGGGGTCGCCCTCGGTGGGCGCGGGCTCGGTCGAGGAGACGTTGACGACGACCGTGCGGGCCACACCGGTGCGGCGGGCGAAGTCGGTGATGTCGGCCGCGAACGCGGCGATCAGCTCCTCGTCGCCGCGGGTGTCGCCGGGCAGCGGGCCGCCCATGCGTATCTCCTCGTCGGCGGCGGCGAGTTCGGCGCGCACGGCGGCGGGCAGCCCGTGCGGGAGCACTCCCCCGCCGGCCAGCTCCTCGGCCCGCTTGGGCAGCGGGCTGCTGGACACGTCGTGGCCGCCGAAGACGAAGGACGACAGCTCGGGAAGTCCGGTCCCGGCGAAGTCGGGGGTCTCGGTGACCATGCCGGTGGCGGGCTGGAGCCCGGCGGCGACGGCGGCGCATCCGGCGACCGCCGTGGTGGCGACGGAGCCGCGGGCTCCGATGAACCAGACCCCCGTCCGGGGGCCGTTCTCGCGGGTATCTGCGTAGGGGGACACGGACAGCCTCCTGGTTACGTCAGCGCGTTGAAGCCTTTCCCACCTGACGGTAGTGGCGGCTGGTTCGGCAGCTGTTCGAACGTATCGATGATCCGCCCGTCGGCGGACGGATGCGGGTGTGCCGCAGTTGCACGGACGAACGGGCGGAGTGCTGGCGCGGGCATTCGGCCCGCGCC
>NZ_JBHWUR010000121.1:0-21693 GCF_042737755.1 Streptomyces sp. NPDC059994 | reverse complement strand
TCGCGCAGTTCCCCGCGCCCCTGGGTAGTCAGGGACTGCGCGCTCAGCCCACCACGGTCCGCAGGTAAAGACCGGGCCCGGGGCGGAGCCCGAGGGCGGCCCCGCAGGCCGAGCGGGTCCGGGGGCGCAGCCCATGGCGGGACGGGCGATTCGGTGCCGGAGCGCACCCGTGGCACCATGCGGGCATGGCTTTGACCGATCTCTGCCGGTATCCGATCGTGCAGGCTCCCATGGCCGGTGGCGTCTCCGCCCCCGGTCTGGCCGCCGCGGTCTGCGAGGCCGGCGGACTCGGGTTCCTGGCCGCCGGCTACAAGACGGCCGACGGCATGTACCAGGAGATCAAGCAGCTGCGCGGGCTCACCGGGCGGCCGTTCGGGGTCAACCTGTTCATGCCGCAGCCGCCGCACACCGACCCGGCCGTCATCGAGGTGTACCGCAACCAGCTGGCGGGCGAGGCCACCTGGTACGAGACGCCGCTGGGCGACGCCGACTCCGGTGGCGACGACGGCTACGAGGCCAAGCTGGCGATACTGCGCGAGGACCCGGTCGCGGCCGTCTCCTTCACCTTCGGCTGCCCCGAGCGCGAGGTGCTCGCCGCGTTCGCCGCCCTCGGCACGTACACCGTCGTCACCGTGACCACCCCCGACGAGGCGCTGGCGGCGCAGGGCGCCGGGGCCGACGCCGTGTGCGTGCAGGGGATAGAGGCCGGCGGGCACCAGTCGACCCACCGCGACGACCCGCAGGCCGACGGCTCCGGGATCGGGCTGCTCTCGCTGATCACCCAGGTCCGCGAGAGCGTACGGCTGCCGGTCATCGCGACCGGCGGGCTGATGCGCGGCGCCCAGATCGCGGCGGTGCTCGCGGCGGGCGCGGACGCGGCGCAGCTCGGCACGGCCTTCCTGGCCTCCCCCGAGTCCGGCGCGCACGCGCTGCACAAGCAGGCGCTGACCAACCCCCTCTTCGTCCGTACGGAGTTGACGCGGGCGTTCTCCGGACGCCCGGCCCGCGGGCTGGTCAACCGGTTCATGCGCGAGCACGGGCCGTACGCCCCGGCCGCCTATCCGGAGGTGCACCAGCTCACCGCCGGGCTGCGGCGGGCCGCCGCGGCGGCGGGCGACGCCCAGGGCATGGCCCTGTGGGCGGGGCAGGGGCACCGGCTGGCGCGCGAACTGCCGGCCGGGCAGCTGGTGCAGGTCCTGGCGGCCGAACTGGACGCGGCGCTGGCCGCGTTGGCCGCCGCATCGAGAAACCGAAACATATGAGGAGTGCGTCATGACCGCCCCGGTCTTCGTCGTCGACCGTTTCCGCGAGTCCGGGCCGGGCGGCCGGTACGTACTGGACGGGCCCGAGGGGCGGCACGCCGTCTCCGTGAAGCGGCTCCAGCCCGGCGAGGACGTCGTCCTGACCGACGGTCTCGGCAACTGGTCCGACTGCGTGGTCCTGGCGGCCGAGGGCAAGGACCGCCTGATCGTCCAGCTCGACTCACTGGCGCACGAGCCGGAGCCCGAGCTCCGCATCACCGTCGTCCAGGCGCTGCCCAAGGGCGACCGGGGCGAGGTCGCGGTCGAGACGATGACCGAGACCGGCGTCGACGCCGTGGTGCCGTGGCAGGCCTCGCGCTGCATCACGCAGTGGAAGGGCGACCGGGGCGCCAAGTCCCTCGCCAAGTGGCGCGCCACGGCCCGGGAGGCGGGCAAGCAGTCGCGCCGGGTGCGGTTCCCGGAGGTGCGGGACGCGATGACGACCAAGCAGGTTGTCGCGTTTTTGGCCACGGCTGATTTCGCCGCCGTGCTGCACGAGGACCGGGACACCCCGAGCGAGCCGCTGGCCACCGCCGAGCTTCCCGCCCACGGGGAGATCGTCCTGGTAGTGGGCCCCGAAGGGGGCGTATCCCCCGAGGAGTTGGCGGCTTTCGCGGAGGCGGGCGCCCAGCCGTACCGGCTCGGCCCGAGCGTTCTGCGCACCTCCACGGCGGGCACGGCGGCGGCCGCGCTGCTGATGGGACGCACCGGCCGCTGGTCGTGACGTCGTAAAGCCGTCTACCGCGCCCGGCGCGGTGGTGGGACGCTGGTGCGTATGGGGGCAAGGAGATACGTCACGTTGCCGCTGCGCCACCGGCGCGCGCTCGCCGCGCTCGCTCTGGCCGGGGTGGCCGCCGTCGGGGCCGCGGCCTGCGACCCGGTGGGCGGCATGAGTTCGGTAACCGTCTCGGTGACCACCGACAAGGTCGCGACGAGCAAGCTGGAGCACGACGGCGTCAAGGTGCGCTACCTGACGTGTACGGCGAAGATCGACGGCGGCGGCACCTCGACCCGTACCCCGTCGGCCGGTTCGACCCGTACGGTCGCCACGGTCGACTGCCGGGGCCGCACCGACGACAACAAGAAGATCCACGTCACCGGCAAGGTGACGGAGGAGCGCGAGGACCGCTGTGTACGCGGCGACCTGACGGCGAAGGTCGCGGACCGCACGGTCTTCCACGCCGGCGTCCTGGGCGACTGCAACGCCCCGCCCCCCACCAAGAACACCCCCAGGCCCCCGGGCAAACCGGGCAGCCGCCCGACGGTGACGGTCACGGTGACCGTGACGGAGTCGTTCCGGGGCAAGTGACGAACCGGGACGGATGGACCCGGGGCGAGTGGACCCGGGGCGAGTGGGGATCGGCGGGCAGACGTCAGTAGCATGCCTCTGACTGATCCACTGTTCCACCGCGACCGAGGAGCTCAGGACCGTGGCCGGAGAGCCGCAGGCGGACTGCCTGTTCTGCAAGATCGTCTCGGGGGACGTCCCGGCGACCGTCGTCCGGGAGACCGAGACCGTCGTGGCGTTCCGCGACATCAACCCCCAGGCGCCGACGCACATCCTCGTCATCCCCCGCGTCCACCACCCCGACGCCGCCTCGCTCGCCGCCGCCGAACCGGCGATCGCCGCCGATCTGCTGCGCGAGGCCGGGGAGATCGCCGCCGCCGAGAACATCGACGGCAGCGGGTACCGGATCGTCTTCAACACCGGCAGCGGCGCGGGCCAGACCGTCTTCCACGCGCACGCCCACCTGCTCGGCGGGCGCGGCCTGCAGTGGCCGCCGGGGTAGGACCGGGCTGCTCTTTCCCGGGGCGCCCCCCGGACCCCCAGCCGGACAAGCAGGCGCTCCTGGGCGCTCGGCAGGTCTTCGCGAGGCAATCGGAGTACAGGCGTTGTCCGTACGTGAATTGGTGGTGCTCGGCACCGCCAGCCAGGTCCCGACCCGGCACCGCAACCACAACGGCTATCTGCTGCGCTGGGACGGCGAGGGCATCCTCTTCGACCCCGGCGAGGGCACCCAGCGGCAGATGCTGCGGGCCGGCGTGGCCGCGCACGACATCGACCGGATCTGCGTCACGCACTTCCACGGCGACCACTCGCTGGGGCTCGCCGGGGTGATCCAGCGGATCAACCTCGACCGCGTGCCGCACCCGGTCACCGCGCACTACCCGGCGAGCGGGCAGCACTTCTTCGACCGGCTGCGGTACGCGACGGCCTACCGCGAGACGGTCGAGCTGTCGCAGGCGCCGGTCGACGGCGAGGGGGCGGTGCTGGCCGCGACCGACGCGTACACGCTCGAAGCGCGGCGGCTCTCGCACCCCGTGGAGTCCTACGGCTACCGGATCACCGAGCCGGACCGGCGCCGGATGCTGCCCGCGCTCCTCGCCGAGCACGGCATCGCCGGGCCGGACGTGGGCCGCCTCCAGCGCGAGGGCGCGCTCGGCGGGGTGACGCTCGACGACGTCAGCGAGACGCGGCGCGGGCAGCGGTTCGCCTTCGTCATGGACACCCGGCTCTGCGACGGCGTGCCCGCGCTGGCCGAGGGCTGCGACATGCTGGTCGTCGAGTCGACGTTCCTGGACGAGGACGTACGGCTGGCGGAGGACCACGGGCATCTGACGGCGGGTCAGGCGGCCGGGGTGGCCCGGGACGCGGGGGTCCGTCACCTCGTCCTCACCCACTTCTCGCAGCGGTACGCGGACCCGGCGGCGTTCGAGCGGCAGGCGCGGGGCGCGGGGTTCGAGGGGGAGCTGACGATCGCGGCGGATCTGATACGGGTGCCGCTGCCGAGACGTACGCCGTAGTCACGTTGTTCCAGCGAATTTCGAGCCAGCCACTTTCAGGAAGCGCCACCATGCCCCTCCCCAAAGCCGAACTCCACCTCCACATCGAAGGCACCCTCGAACCCGAGCTCGCCTTCGAACTCGCCGCGCGCAACGGCGTGCGGCTGCCGTACGCGGACACCGAGGAACTACGCAAGGCGTACCTCTTCGACGACCTCCAGTCCTTCCTCGACCTGTACTACTCGCTGATGGCGGTGCTGCGCACGGAGGACGACTTCGAGGCGCTGGCGGAGGCGTATCTGGCGCGGGCGGCGGCGCAGGGGGTGCGGCACGCGGAGATCTTCTTCGACCCGCAGGCCCACACGGCGCGCGGCGTGCCCATCGGGACGGTGGTGGAGGGGCTCGGCCGGGCCCTGGACCGCAGTGCGGACCGCCACGGCATCACGACCCGGCTCATCCTCTGCTTCCTGCGCGACCAGTCGGCGGAGTCCGCTCTGGAGACGCTGGAGGCGGCGCGGCCGCATCTGCACCGGATCGTGGGCATCGGCCTCGACTCGGCGGAGGTCGGGCATCCGCCGGCGAAGTTCCGCGAGGTGTACGCGGTGGCGGACTCGCTGGGGCTGCGGAAGGTGGCGCACGCGGGGGAGGAGGGCCCGCCGTCGTACATCACCGAGGCGCTCGACGTACTGGGGGTGGAACGGGTGGACCACGGGCTGCGGGCCCTGGAGGACCCTTCGCTGGTCGCCCGCCTGGTCCGCGACCGCATCCCGCTGACGCTCTGCCCCCTCTCGAACGTCCGGCTGCGGGCCGTGCCCGTCCTGGAGGAGCATCCGTTGCGGCGGATGATGGACGCGGGGCTGATGTGCACGGTGAACTCCGACGATCCCGCGTACTTCGGGGGGTATGTGGGGGACACGTTCGATGCGGTGGGGGTGGCGCTGGGGCTGTCCTCCGAGGACCTGCGGTCCCTCGCGCGCAACTCGTTCCTGGCGGCGTTCTTGGAGGGGGAGGAGGGGGTGCGGGAGGGGTATCTGGCGGAGGTCGAAGAGTACGAGTTCCCCACCCCGCCCGTTCCCTAAACCCTCCGGGGGTGGGGGGTGGGTTGAGGTGGTTCTCCCGGGGGCTACACCCCCGGACCCCGTCGGCGGGGCCTCCGCCTCCTGCGCCTCTGGCGGGGGCTGCGCCTCCTGCGCCTCTGGCGGGGGCTGCGCCTCCTGCGCCTCTGGCGGGGGCTGCGCCCCCTGCACTCCGCTATGGGGGACCTGCGCCCGCCGGTACCCCCGCTGGGGCTGTGCCCCGGACCCGGCGCGGGGGTGGGTGGGCTACCTGAGGGCTGCGCCCCCGGTCCCCGCTTCGGGGGCTGCGCCCCCGGTGTCCCCGCTGGGCTGCTCCCCGCTCCCGCTTCGGGGCTCCGCCCCGGACCCCGGCGCGAGGGTGGTGGGCTACCTGGGGCCCAGCCTCCGGTCCCTGCTGCGGGGCTCCGCCCCGGCCCCCGCTCCTCAAACGCCGGAGGGGCTGAATTCGCCCCCGCCCACCTGTACCTGACCCGTCCGCCCCGGACATCCCCGTCCCCTAAGGGGCGCGGGGAACTGCGCGACCGGCCCCCACCGGGCCCGCAGGCGAATCCCGCACCCCCCCGGAGGGCTCCGCGGGGAGCTGCGCGACCAGCCACGCACAGCCCGCAGACAGACACCGGGCCAAGAAGGGGCGCGGGGAACTGCGCGACCGGCCCCCACCGGGCCCGCAGACGAATTCCGCACCCCCCCGGAGGGTTCTGCGGGGAACTGCGCGACCAGCCACGCACAGCCCGCAGACAGACACCGGGCCAAGAAGGGGCGCGGGGAGCTGTGCGACCGGCCCCCACCGGGCCCGCAGGCGAATTCCGCACCCCCCCGGAGGGTTTCGCGGGGAACTGCGCGACCAGCCACGCACAGCCCGCAGACAGACACCGGGCCAAGAAGCGGCGCGGGGAACTGCGCGACCAGCCCCCACCGGGCCCGCAGGCGAATCCCGCACCCCCCCCCGGAGGGCTCCGCGGGGAACTGCGCGACCAGCCCCACCCGCCCCGCCCAGCCCCGCCCCCTCACACCGACAAGCTGAACTCGCCCCCGCCCGCAGGGCGAACCACCGGCTGCGGGGTCGCCGCCGCGATCAGCGGGTGACGGCGCGGGCGGGCCGCCAGCCTCGTCAAGGGGCCGGCCACCGCCAGCAGCAGCACCCCCAACACCGCCCCCATCCCCCCGTACCCCACCTCCGAGGACAGCACGCTCCCCGTCAGGGGCCCGCACGCCACCCCCAGCGATGACGCCGAGCCCGCCAGGACCGCCCAGCGGCCGCGGGGGTCCAGGGACGCCGCCAGGGCGATCAAGTACGAGAGCACCACCGGGTAGAAGACGTTCCACAGGATCTCGCCGCCCGCGAAGGACACCAGGCCCCGCGCCGACGAACTCACCACCACGCACCCGGCGATCACCACCGTCCCCACCCCGATCGGCACCGCCCGCCCCAGCCGCGTGCCCAGCGCCCCCGCGCCGGTCACCCCGAGCAGGCCCGCGCCCAGCGCCACCGCGAACACCGCGCCCACCGTGACCTCGGTCAGGCCGGCCTGGGTCAGGCCGATGCGGCCGCTCACGCCCCACAGCGCGTTCTGCGCCAGGGACCAGCAGAGCATCGCCGCCGCCAGAACCGATCCCGCGCGGCGGTGCGGCAGGCGGGCAGATGCCGTACGTCCGGTGGAGTGGGCCGGGGCCGGGCCCGGCAAACGGGTCGTCACCGGCCACACCACCCCCGCCACCACCGCGATCGCCGCGAACGGCAACCCGTGGCCGCCCCCGAGGTGCGGGATCGTCAGATACAGCGCCCCGGCCGTCGCGGAGACGGACAGCAGCCCGAGCGTGGTCAGCCGGTGCGGATCCCGCCGCGCGGCCATCCCCGACGCGGCCACCGCCGTCGCCGTACCGGAGCCGAAGCCCCCGACCACCGCGCCCGCCACCACCAGGGGGAGGTGCGTCGTGAGCGCGGCGCCGCCGTAACCGCCCAGTGCGAGCAGCAGGCCCAGCCGGGCCAGGCGGCGCTCCCCGTACCGCTCCACCCGCGCCGCCAGCGCGAAGCCCGCCGCCGCCGAGCTCAACAGCAGGCTGGAGCCGATGAGTCCGGCCTGGGTGGAGGAGAGGCCGAGGCCTGACGAGAGGCGGCCCACGACGGTCGGGAGCAGATACGCGGCGAGGTAGCCGGCCGTGAAGACGGCGACCAGAGGCCGGGCGGCACGAGGGCGTGCGGACATGGGCGTTCCAGGAAGGGCGGTGCCCGAACGGGCAGGAGTGCGGAGAAAGTTCAAAGAGGGGGGATGCGCCCGGTGTTGTCACGTACGGGAACGCGGCCCAATTTGTATCAAGTGCCCCGGGCACACGAAAGCCACAAATTAGTGATCTGGGTCACATTTCGTTTGGGGAGTCGAATGGCGGGTATTCAGCGCTCCCTCACTCGCCCCTCCGCGCCGCTCCCTTGACCCCCCTCTGTTCACATATCTAGTCTCCATTCCCATGGATGCCCAGCCGCAGCAGCACACCATCGTCGACATCCGGCTCACTCCCGTCCTCATCTCCGACCCCCCGCTCCTCAACGTCCAGGGCGTGCACCAGTCGTACACCCCACGCCTCGTCGTCGAAGTCGTCACTGATGGCGGTGTCGCCGGCATCGGGGAGACCTATGGCGACACCAAGTACCTGGAGCTGGCCCGGCCCTACGCCGCCTGCCTTCTCGCCGCCCGGCATGACCTTTCCGACCTCAATGGACTGTTCACACTTATGGACAATCTGCCCGTGGATGAGGCGCGCGTCGATCACTCCGTCGACGTCGGCGGGCTGCGCGGTGTGCAGAGCGCCGACAAGCTGCGGCTCTCCGTCGTCTCCGCCTTCGAGGTGGCCTGCCTCGACGCACTCGGCAAGACGCTCGGCGTGCCCGTGCACACGCTCCTCGGCGGCAAGGTCCGCGAAAGCGTGGAGTACAGCGCCTATCTCTTCTACCGGTGGGCCGAACACCCCGGCGGGGCGGGCGAGAAGGACGACTGGGGGGCGGCCCTCGACCCCGCCGGGATCGTGGCTCAGGCCCGGCGGTTCGTGCGCGAGTACGGGTTCGGCTCGTTCAAGCTCAAGGGCGGTGTCTTCCCGCCCGAGCAGGAGGTCGCCGCGGTCCGGGCGCTCGCCGAGGCCTTTCCGGGGCATCCGCTGCGGCTCGACCCGAACGGCGGCTGGAGTGCGGCCACTTCGCTGCGCGTCGCCGCCGAGCTCGCGGACGTACTGGAGTACCTGGAGGACCCGGCGTCCGGCACGCGCGCGATGGCGGAGGTTTCGGCGGGTACGGACGTCCCGCTCGCCACCAATATGTGCGTGACCACCTTCGACGAGATCCGTGAGGCGTTCCTCAGCGACGCCGTGCAGGTCGTCCTCAGTGATCACCATTACTGGGGCGGGCTGCGCAACACCCGGGAGCTGGCCGCGATCTGCCGCACCTTCGGGGTGGGCCTGTCCATGCACTCCAACACCCATACGGGCATCAGCCTCGCCGCGATGACCCACGTCGCCGCGACCGTGCCCAACCTCGACTACGCGTGCGACAGCCACTACCCCTGGCAGAGCGAGGACGTCGTGGTCGACCGCCATGTCTTCCGGGGCGGGCGGCTCACCGTCTCCGATGCCCCCGGGCTCGGGGTCACCCTCGACCGCGACGCGCTCGACCGCCTCCACCGGCGCTGGCTGGCCGACGACGGCACCCTGCGCGACCGCGACGACGCCGCCGCGATGCGACGGGCCCCCGGGCACGAGCAGTGGCGCACGCCGGCCCTGCCGCGCTGGTAGGAGGGGTCTCGTCCGCGAACGGATCGGGCACACTGGCCTGATCCGTACGCGAACGGGGAGTCCGCCGTGACCACATCCAGCAGAGAGCAGCAGGACCGCGCCGACCGGTGGGGCCACACCGCGGGCGTCGACCCGCTGGACAAGGTGCGCCGGCCCCGCGACCCGGAGTGCGACGTCTTCCTCACCGGCACGGTCTTCCTCGACATCATCTTCACCGGCCTCGACTCCGCCCCGGTGCGCGGCACGGAGTCCTGGGCTCGCGGCATGGGCTCCAGCCCCGGCGGGGTCGCCAACATGGCCATCGCGCTCGCCCGCCTCGGGCTGCGCACCTCGCTGGCGGCGGCCTTCGGCGACGACCACTACGGCGAGTACTGCTGGGACGCCCTGGAGCAGGGCGAGGGCATCGACCTGTCGCTGTCGCGGACCGTCCCCGGCTGGCACTCGCCGGTCACCGTCTCCATGGCGTACGAGGGCGAGCGGACCATGGTCTCGCACGGCCACGAGGCGCCCCCGGAGGCCGTGCCCTTCCATGCGGGCGCGCCCGCCGTCGCCCCACGCGCGCGTGCCGCGATCGCCTCACTGGTGCCCGGCCGCACCGAGGAGTGGATCGCCGACGCAGCCCGGCACGGCTCGCGGATCTTCGCGGACGTCGGCTGGGACGACACCGGGCACTGGGACCTGGCGGGCCTGACCGGCCTGGAACACTGCGAGGCGTTCCTGCCCAACGCGGGCGAGGCGATGCGCTACACCCGCACCGACTGCCCGCGCGCGGCCGCCCGCGCCCTCGCCGAGAAGGTGCCGGTCGCCGTGGTCACCCTGGGCGCGGAGGGCGCGTACGCGGTGGACGGCTCGACCGGCGAGACCGCCGAGGTGCCCGCGATCGCGGTGGAGGCACTCGACCCGACCGGGGCGGGCGACGTGTTCGTGGCCGGGTTCGTCACCGGCACGCTCGCGGGGTGGCCGCTGGCGGACCGGCTGGCGTTCGCCGGGCTGACGGCCGCCCTCTCGGTGCAGGAGTTCGGCGGCTCGCTCTCGGCGCCGGGCTGGGCGGAGATCGCCGCGTGGTGGCAGCAGGTGCGTACGTACGAGGACCAGGACCCCGCGGCGCTGCGGCGGTACGCGTTCCTGGAGGGGCTGCTGCCGGGCGCGGCCCGGCCCTGGCCGCTGCGCCGGGCCGTCCCGACGATCGGCTTCCGCCGGCCCGCTTGAGCGTGCCCGGTCCGCGCTGAGGCGCCCGGCCTGAGCACGGCCGACAGCGTGCCCGAACACCCGGTCCGAAAACCCCTCGGCGCTGTCAGTGCCAGGTCGTAGGCTTGGTATTCCAGGGGTTGTCGAGCAGCGAGAACCCTGCAACGGGAGGTATGTGCAGGCCACAGAGCCGGCCCATGACTCAGACACCCACACAGCCGCAGGCGAGTGCCCGGATCACGGTCCCTGCCAAGCACCCCATGGTGATGCTGCTCGGATCCGGTGACTCGCTGCTGCGCGTGATCGAGAAGGCCTTCCCGGCGGCCGACATCCATGTCCGGGGCAATGAGATCAGTGCCACGGGGGCCCCGGCGGAAGTCGCGCTCATCCAACGCCTGTTCGACCAGATGATGCTGGTGCTCCGCACCGGTCAGCCGATGACGGAGGACGCAGTGGAACGCTCGATCGCCATGCTCAGGGCGAGCGAGAACGGCAAGGGGGAGGACGGCCACGAGACGCCGGCCGACGTGCTCACGCAGAACATCCTCTCCAGCCGCGGTCGCACCATCCGCCCCAAGACCCTCAACCAGAAGCGGTACGTCGACGCGATCGACAAGCACACGATCGTCTTCGGCATCGGCCCCGCCGGTACCGGAAAGACCTATCTCGCCATGGCCAAGGCGGTCCAGGCCCTGCAGTCCAAGCAGGTCACCCGGATCATCCTGACCCGGCCCGCCGTGGAGGCGGGCGAGCGCCTCGGCTTCCTGCCGGGCACGCTCTACGAGAAGATCGACCCGTATCTGCGCCCGCTCTACGACGCGCTGCACGACATGCTGGACCCGGAGTCGATCCCCCGGCTGATGGCGGCGGGGACCATCGAGGTGGCGCCGCTGGCGTACATGCGCGGGCGCACGCTGAATGACGCGTTCATCATTCTGGACGAGGCGCAGAACACCAGCGCCGAGCAGATGAAGATGTTCCTCACCCGCCTCGGTTTCGACTCGAAGATCGTCATCACGGGTGACGTCACCCAGGTCGACCTGCCGAACGGCACGAAGAGCGGTCTTCGCCAGGTCCAGGACATCCTGGAGGGTGTCGAGGACGTCCACTTCTCCCGGCTGTCGTCCCAGGACGTCGTCCGGCACAAGCTCGTCGGCCGTATCGTCGACGCGTACGAGAAGTACGACAGCCAGCAGGGCCACAACGGGAAGTAGTCAGAGCGCACCATGTCGATCGACGTCAACAACGAGTCCGGAACCGAGGTCGACGAGCAGGCGATCCTCGACATCGCCCGCTACGCACTCACGCGGATGCGGATCCACCCGCTCTCCGAGCTGTCGGTGATCGTCGTGGACGCCGAGGCCATGGAGCAGTTGCACATCCAGTGGATGGACCTGCCGGGTCCGACCGACGTCATGTCCTTCCCGATGGACGAGCTGCGTCCGCCGATGAAGGACGACGAGGAGCCCCCCCAGGGGCTCCTCGGTGACATCGTGCTCTGCCCGGAGGTCGCCAAGCAGCAGGGCGAGGACGCGCCGACGCGGCACTCCATGGACGAGGAGCTCCAGCTCCTGACCGTCCACGGAGTGCTGCACCTGCTGGGCTACGACCACGAGGAGCCGGACGAGAAGGCCGAGATGTTCGGTCTGCAGGCGGCCATCGTCGACGGCTGGCGGGCGGAGAAGGGCCACACCGGCCCCTCCCCGGCGCCGACCGTCTCATGACCGGGCAACTGCTCTTCGGCGCCGTCGCCCTGGTCGTGGTCGCCTGGCTGGCCGCCTGTGCGGAGGCCGGCATCGCCCGTACGTCCTCGTTCCGCGCGGATGAGGCCGTGCGGTCCGGGCGGCGCGGCGCGGCCAAGCTCGCCCAGGTGGCCGCCGACCCCACCCGCTACCTCAATGTGGCCCTCCTTGTCCGGGTCGCCTGCGAGATGGCGGCCGGGGTCCTGGTCACCTACGTCTGCCTGGAGGACTTCGGCGAGACCTGGACCGCGCTGCTCGTCGCCATCGCGGTGATGGTGCTCGTCTCCTATGTCGCCGTAGGCGTCTCGCCGCGCACCATCGGCCGCCAGCACCCGCTGAACACGGCGACGGCCGCCGCGTACGTACTGCTGCCGCTGGCCAGGATCATGGGCCCGGTGCCGCAGCTGCTCATCCTCCTCGGCAACGCGCTCACGCCCGGAAAGGGCTTCCGCAAGGGCCCGTTCGCCTCCGAGGCCGAGCTGCGGGCGATGGTCGACCTCGCCGAGCAGGAGTCGCTGATCGAGGACGACGAGCGCCGGATGGTGCACTCGGTCTTCGAGCTCGGCGACACGCTGGTGCGCGAGGTGATGGTGCCGCGTACCGACCTCGTCTGCATCGAGCGCTACAAGACCATCCGCCAGGCGCTCACCCTCGCGCTGCGCTCGGGCTTCTCCCGGATCCCGGTGACCGGTGAGAACGAGGACGACATCGTCGGGATCGTGTATCTGAAGGACCTGGTCCGCAAGACGCACATCAACCGCGACTCCGAGGCCGATCTGGTCTCCACCGCGATGCGCCCCGCCGCGTTCGTGCCCGACACCAAGAACGCGGGCGACCTGCTGCGCGAGATGCAGCAGGACCGCAGCCATGTCGCCGTCGTCATCGACGAGTACGGCGGCACGGCCGGCATCGTCACCATCGAGGACATCCTGGAGGAGATCGTCGGGGAGATCACCGACGAGTACGACCGGGAGCTGACGCCGGTCGAGGAGCTGGCGGACGGCTGCTTCCGGGTCACCGCGCGGCTCGACATCGGCGACCTGGGCGAGCTGTTCGGGTTCGACGAGTTCGACGACGAGGACGTGGAGACGGTCGGCGGACTGCTCGCCAAGGCGCTCGGGCGGGTGCCGATCGCGGGCGCCACGGCGGCCGTGGACCTGCCGGACGGGCGGGCGCTGCGCCTGACGGCCGAGTCCCCGGCGGGCCGCCGGAACAAGATCGTGACCGTGCTCGTGGAGCCGCAGCCGGTCAAGGAGGAGGAAGAGGCGTGACACCTGAGGAGCTCAGGGCCTTCTGCCTGGCGTTCAACGCCGCTACCGAGGAGTTCCCGTTCGACTCGGGGACCTCGGTCTTCAAGGTCCTCGGGAAGATGTTCGCGCTGAGCAACCTGGGCGGCGCCCCGCTCACCGCCAACCTCAAGTGCGACCCGGACGACGCGGTGCGGCTGCGCGCCGAGTACCCGGCGATCGTGCCGGGCTGGCACATGAACAAGCGCCACTGGAACACGGTGGACGTGGATCAGCTCCCGGACCGGCTGGTCCGGGAGCTGATCGAGGATTCGTACGACCTGGTCGTGGCCGGTCTCCCGAAGGCCGAGCGGCTCCGGCTCGACCGGCCCTGACCCGCTAGACCTTCCGGCGGCCAAGGCCGACCGCCACCAGCGCCGCCGCCGCGACCACGATCACCGCGTCGGTCAGCAGCACGGTCCGCACCCCGTGGAACAGGTCGTCCCCGGTGGTGGCGAGCACGCCGAGCAGCGGGATGCCGATGGTGATGCCGACCTGCTGGGTGGTGGTGACCAGACCCGTCGCCAGCCCCTGCTCCTCGTCGGGCACACCGCTGGTGACGGTCAGTCCGTACGAGATGATCGCGCCCAGGTGGCACATGCTGGCCAGTGAGACGGCGACGGTGGCGAGCAGCGCGCCCGACTCGCGGCCCAGGGCGAGCAGCAGGGCGATGAACAGGCCCTGGCCGAGCAGTGAGACGACCAGGGTGCGGCGGGCGCCGAAGCGGCCGATGACCTTGGCGGCGTAGCTGCCGGCGACCGCCGACATGGCGCCCTGGACGCCGAAGACCAGACCCGTCTTGAAGGACGACAGGCCCAGGACCTCCTGGAGGTAGAGGGTCAGCACGAAGATGACCGTCGACATCATCGAGAAGGTGACCAGGCCGCCCAGGTTGCCCCACGCCACCGTGCGGCGCTTCAGCATCGGCAGCGAGACCAGCGGGGCCGCGGCCTTCGACTCGACGACCACGAACGCCGCGAGCAGCAGCAGACCGGCGACCAGCGTGCCCCACACGTCCGCGCCGCCGAAGCCGCGCTGGGCCGCCGTCGACAGGGAGTAGATCAGGGCGAGCAGCCCGCCGGTGACGGTGATCGCGCCGGGCACGTCCAGGCGCGGGCGGTCCGGGATGGGGGCACCTCCCATGCCCTTTAGGCTATGGGGGAGCGACTCGGGCAGCAGGCCGGGCGCCAGGGCGAGGACGGTCACCGCGGCGACCGCGAGCAGGCCCATGGTCGAGCGCCAGCCCAGCGTGTCCGTCATGACCCCGCCGAGCACCATGCCGACGGTGAAGCCGAGCGAGAGCAGGGTGCCGCTGATGCCGAGCGCCCGGTCGCGCTGCGGGCCCTCGGGGAAGGTGGTGGTCAGCAGGGACATACCGGTCGGCACGATCACCGCGGCGCCCAGGCCCTGAAGGGCGCGGCCGGTCAGGAACGACGCCGGGTCCCAGGCGAGGGCCGCGAGCAGCGAGGCCGCGCCGAAGAGGGCGAGACCGGTCAGGAACAGCTTCTTGCGGCCGTACAGATCGGCGATCCGGCCGAACAGGAGCAGGAAGCCGCCGGACGGCAGCGCGAACGCGGTGACCGCCCACTGGAGCGCGGACCGGCTCAGGCCCAGGTCGTCGCCGAGGACGGGCAGCGCCACGTTCAGTATGGAGAAGTCGAGCGCCACCATGAACTGGGCGGCGCAGAGCACGAACAGGACCAGCTTCGCCCGGCCGGAGAGCCGGCCGTCCTGCGGGGCCTGTGCGGCGGCCGGCGTGGCCGGTGCGGTGTGGGTGTCGATTGCCATGGCCACAGCCTGGCCGTCCGGGAATCGCCGTGGAGAGTGGGAACTTATCCTGTTGGCGGCACCACCAGGCAGCGGCCAGGGCCTGTCCGGCGGATCTGGTCGGCCTCGGCCCGGGCGCGCTGTCGGTGCTGGTGAGCGGGTGTCTGGCGCGTGCAGCTGCAAGGCGGAGGAGGGCGACATGGCGGAGCCATGGCAACCGACGACAACGCCGCAGATGGATGCACCAGACCCGCGTGCCGACCAGATCCGCCGGACAGGCCCTAAGGCGCCGACCGGTAGCCGACGAGGGGGAGGGAGTACGTACGTGGCCACGCCGATCGACAAGTCGCTGCGGCGCACCGAACTGCGCGAGTTCCTGATGAACCGGCGGGGCCGGATCAGCCCCACCGCCGCCGGGCTGCCCGACGGCGGCGCCCGCCGCCGCACCCCGGGGCTGCGCCGCGAGGAGGTCGCGGTGCTGGCCGGGGTGGGCGTCTCCTGGTACCAGTGGCTGGAGCAGGGCCGGGACATCACGGTGTCGCCGCAGGTCCTGGACTCGGTGGGCCGGGTCCTCAAGCTGACCAGCGCCGAGCGCCGGCATCTGTACGTGCTGGCCGGGCTCAACCCGCCCGCGCCCGAGGTCGACCCGGCCAACGCCGACATGTGCCAGGGCCTGCAGCGGCTGATCGACGCCTGGATGCCGTTCCCCGCGCACATCATGGACGTGTACTGGAACACGGTGATGTACAACGACACGGCCGCCATGGTGCTCGGCATGCGCCCCGAGATCGTGCAGAACTGTCTGGTCGCCTTCTTCACCGACCCGGTCTACCGCTCCCGCGCCAAGGGCTGGGAGGAGATCGCCGGGAAGGTGGTCGCCCAGTACCGGGCGGCCTGCTCGGAGCGGCCCGGTGACGAGGGCTTCCAGGAGGTCGTCGAGGAGGCGTCCCGGCTCTCGGCGGAGTTCGCGGAGCTGTGGGGTCAGCGGGACATCCTGCCCGGCGGCCAGATCAAGAAGGAGATCCAGCACCCGGTGGTGGGCACGCTGTTCGTCGAGTCCACCCAGCTGCGGGTCCCCGCCCGCCCGGACCTCGCGATCGTGCTGCACAATCCGCTGCCGGAGACCGACACGGCCGCGAAGCTGGAGTGGCTGGCCTCGCCGGAGGGGCGGCGCGGGTCGATGTACCCGGTGGCGGGCTGAGCGCGGGGGGTTGCGCACGGGCCGCTCCGGGCGCACTCCTTATGCTCGTCGCATGACTCAGAGCACCGAACTCGACCCCGAGGACCGCAAGATCATCACCCTGGCGCGCAGCGCCCGGGCCCGCAACGGGGTGGCCGAGGGCGCGGCCGTACGGGACGAGACCGGGCGTACGTACGTCGCCGGGACCGTGGAGCTGGACTCGCTCAAGCTCTCGGCGCTGCGCACGGCGGTCGCCATGGCCGTGGCCAGCGGGGCGAAGTCGCTGGAGGCGGCGGCCGTGGTGACCGAGGCGGAGACGGCGTGCGCCGAGGACCGGGCGGCGGTGCGGGACCTGGGCGGCGCGACCACGCCGGTCCTGGTGGCGGGCCCGGACGGGGAACTCCGCACGAGGGTCGCGGCGGGCTGAGCTGCCAGGTCTTCGTCTTCGGGCCGGTGGGGGTTGCTCGCGCAGTTCCCCGCGCCCCTAAAGACCGGCACCTCCAGCCCCTCCGGCGTGCGAGGAGCGGCCCCCTAAGGGGCGCGGGGAACTGCGCGACCAGCCACAGACGGCCCGCAGCTGAGGCACTCCGCTCCGGCCGTGGCCGTGGCCGGTTCCAGCCGCCGGGGCCGTGGCCGGTTGCGGTCCGCCGGACCGACGGTTTCCGGCCGTCTGCGGCCCCCGCCGAAGAAACCCCCGGTCCCCCCTTGCGCCCCCGCGCCCCCCGCGCATCAATGAACAGCAGTTCATCCGACGGACCGTCAGATACGGCGGCCGGGCAGGGGGCGCGAGCCGCGGCCCCCGGCCGAGTCGGCCGCCCTCCTCCCGTGTGGCGTGCGCACCCCGCCCGCGGACGGTTTCACGCGCATGCGCATGCGCTTCAGCGCGGCACTCGCCATCTCCCTGTACGGGAAGTACGGGAAGGGGAACCGATGTTACGCAAGAGGCCACTGGTGCTCGCGGCGCTCGCCGCGGGAGGACTGGCCACCGGTGCACTGGTGCTGGCCCCGACGGCCTCGGCCGTCTCCCCGGGGTCGGCCACCGAGGTCTACAACTGCGGTTTCTACGGCGGCGGTGAGGCGACGCTGACGGCCACCCAGAACGGCACGGCCGCCACCGTCACCCTCACCTCCTCCGAGATCACCACCCCGATCGGGGTGGGCGCGAACTCCATCACCACGACGCTGACCATGGCCAAGGCCGGGGGCGGCACCGTGGTCTTCAGTGGCAAGCGCAACCCCGCGATGTCGGCGGGCAGCGGGGTCACGGTCGGCCCGCTGGGCGGGACCGTCTCGCCCGGGCTCTCCGCCAACGCGCACCCCGGCTCGGTCAAGATGCTGGTCTTCGGGATCACGGTGACCTGCAACTCGACGGCGGCCCAGGCGCCCGGGCCGTTCGTGTTCAGCTGACCGTTCGGCCGACCGTTCGGCCGACTCCGGGGAAGCATCAGCCCCCCACGCCTCACGGGACCGGCGCCGCCGCCAGCGGCGCCGGTTCCGCGCTGCCGTGAGCGGACCGCGATCCACCGGTTGACCTGCGAGAACGCGGATCTTGACAGAATCTGATGGCCCATCAGTCAGGGGATTTCGATTCCATTGACTTCTTTTCGCGCCCCCAGGTCAATGGCTCCCTGCCGGCGCAGCCGAGCCGCTGCTGCGCCACAACCGCAGAGGGGGGCAGTCATGCCTTCAGCACGAAGACGGCGCCACTGGGCCGCCGTACTGGGAGCCGCGGCGCTCATGGCCGGAACCGGAGCGCTCATCGCACCCGGACAGGCCCTGGCCGCGACGCCCGTCGACTTCGCCACGCACTGCGTACCGCCGCCCATCGCGGGCATCCCGCCGATCGACGGCACCACGAGTGCCCAGATCACCGTCGACAACGCCACGCCCAAGGTGGGCGATACGGTGACCGTGACGTACACGGTCACCAAGCCCGCCGCCGGCAACCCGGTGGACCTGGCGCTACCCGCCGACATCATGACCCCCACCGGAAAGGTCACCGTCGGCGGCGCGCAGTCCGGCGCCGTCACGGTCGCCGGACCCAAGAAGAACGACCCGGTGCCGGGGAAGGGCGCGTTCCCGCCGTTCTCCATGACCGGTACGTTCACCGTCACCGCACCCGGCGCGATCACCCTGTCGCCCGGCGACTACAACATCCACACCAGCTACATCATGGAGCTGGACACCCCCTGTACGGTCACCAACCCGCCCGCGCCCGTCTCCGAGACGGTCACCGCGACCGGCGGCGGCCAGACCAACCAGCGGGCCGTCCAGCTGGGCACCGCCTCCGGCAAGCCCGGCGCGAGCGTCACCGTCACCGGGTCGAAGTTCACCGCGGGCGCGACCGTGACGGTCGTCGGCCGGGCCGGGGCCGCCGAGACCGCCGACAAGGCGACCGTGACGGCGGACGCGCAGGGCGCGTTCTCCACCGCCCTGACGGTCAACGACAAGGCGACCAGCGGCATCGTCGCCTACGAGGGAGCGAGCTGGAGCGACGACAAGGGCGCGGGCCCGGCGGCGTACAGCGTCGTCGACGACACCCCGGCGCCGCCGAACAGCCAGAAGCTCAACTCCTCGGTCAAGGCGGGCACACTCTCCATGGCCCAGGCCGGCGACGCCGTCTCCATGGACGCCGTCGACTTCGGCAAGGGCGGCTTCTCCCGGGGCTCACTCCAGACGGTGACGGTCCAGGACTTCCGCGGCGGCCCCGCGGGCTGGTCCCTGACCGGCAAGGTCACCGACTTCACCGGCCCCGGCGGCGTGAAGATCGACGCCTCCAAGCTCGGCTGGACCCCGGCCTGCGCCACCAAGGCCGGTTCCCCGTCGACCTGCGCGGCGGGCTCGCCGGGCACCGTGGGCAGCGCGGGCGCGACCCTCGCGACCACGCCCAACGCGGCGCTCACGGGCGGTGAGTTCACCGTGGACGCCCGGGTCTCGCTGAACGTTCCGGCGTTCACCGCCCCCGGCGCGTACTCCGGCGTGCTGACGCTCACGCTGGCCTGATCAGGGCCCGTACGACCGATCAACCCGTGGGCCGGGCGCGCACCCGGCCGGCCCACCCGTCCCCGGGGGTTCCGCACCGTGCGCAAGCTGTACGTCCTCCTCCTCGCCGCGGCCGTCCTGCTCCTCGGCACGCCCGCGCGCGCCGCCGACAACGGCAACTGGGCCGTCTTCCCGTCCTCCCCGGGCGCGGACCGGCGCCCGTACTTCTACCTCTCCGCCGGCCCCGGCACCACCCTCACCGACAAGGTCACCGTCACCAACAAGACGGCCGCGCCCATGGCCTTCCGGCTGTACGGGGCCGACGCGTACAACACCGAGCGCGACGGCGGGTTCGCCGTGCGCACCCAGCGCGAGCCGCAGCACGGCGTGGGCGCCTGGACCAGGCCCGACCGGACGGCGGTCACCGTCCCGGCGCACGCCTCGGTCACCGTGCCGTTCACCGTGACCGTCCCGGCCGACGCGGAGCCCGGCGACCACCCCGGGGCGCTGGTCGCCCTGGACGAGAAGGTCGCGGCCGGACAGGGGGAGCTGGCGATGGGGGTGCAGCAGGCGGTCGGGGCGCGGGTCTATCTGCGGATCACCGGCCCCACCGTGCCCGCACTCGCGGTCGAGGACGTCTCCCTCACCCAGCACCGCCCACTGGTGCCGGGCACGGGCAGCAGCAGGTCCGTCATCTCCTACACGCTCCACAACCGGGGCAACGTCACGCTCGACCCGAAGGTCGAACTGAAGGCCACGGGCCTGTTCGGCCGGACGCTGCTGGACCGCGCACTGACGAACGTCCCGGCCGAGCTGCTGCCCGGCCAGAAGGTCCGCCTGACCGAGCCGTGGGCGGGCTCGCCGCAGCTGGACCGGGGCGACATACGTCTCACGGCGAGTGCGAAGGGCGTCACCGGGTCGGGCGGCGCGTCCTTCCTCGCCCTGCCCTGGATCGGGCTCGGAGTGCTGGTGGGGGCCCTGGCGGCGGGGTTCGCGGGGTGGCGGCTGCGGCGGGTCCGGGGGCGCCGGGGCTGAGCGCAGGGACCGCGCGTACAGCGGGACCGTTCCGATCGGGGAGAATGAGCGGCATGAGCGCTCGTACTGTTGAGAACAACGCCCCCCACCGGGCCGGCTTCGCCTGCTTCGTCGGCCGCCCCAACGCGGGCAAGTCCACCCTCACGAACGCTCTGGTCGGACAGAAGGTGGCGATCACCTCCAGCCGTCCGCAGACGACGCGGCACACCGTCCGCGGCATCGTGCACCGCCCCGACGGGCAGCTGATCCTGGTCGACACACCGGGCCTCCACAAGCCGCGCACGCTGCTCGGCGAGCGGCTGAACGACGTGGTCCGTACGACCTGGGCCGAGGTCGACGTGATCGGCTTCTGCCTGCCCGCGGACCAGAAGCTCGGGCCCGGCGACAAGTTCATCGCCAAGGAGCTCGCGGGGATCAAGAAGACCCCGAAGATCGCGATCGTGACGAAGACCGACCTGGTCGACTCCAAGGCGCTGGCCGAGCAGCTGCTCGCCGTGCAGCGGCTCGGGGACGAGCTGGGCTTCGAGTGGGCGCAGATCGTGCCGGTCTCGGCGGTGGGCGACCTGCAGGTCCAGCTGGTCGCGGACCTCCTGGTCCCGCTCCTGCCCGAGGGCCCGCCGCTCTACCCCGAGGGCGACCTCACGGACGAGCCCGAGCAGGTCATGGTGGCCGAGCTGATCCGCGAGGCGGCGCTGGAAGGTGTACGGGACGAGCTTCCGCACTCCATCGCGGTGGTGGTGGAGGAGATGCTGCCGCGCGAGGACCGCCCGGCGGACCGGCCGCTGCTGGACATCCACGCGAACGTGTACATCGAGCGGCCGAGCCAGAAGGGGATCATCATCGGCCCCAAGGGCAAGCGGCTCAAGGAGGTCGGGACGAAGTCCCGCAAGCACATCGAGGCGCTGCTGGGGACGCCGGTGTTCCTGGACCTTCATGTGAAGGTGGCGAAGGACTGGCAGAGGGACCCGAAGCAGCTGCGAAAGCTGGGCTTCTGAGCCCCACCCCGCCCCTCCACCTAAACCCTCCGGGGGTGGGTGGGGGTTGAGGTGTTTCTCCCGGGGGCTGCGGCCCCTGGACCCGGGGTGGGGTTGTGCCCCTGGACCCGGGGTGGGGTTGTGCCCCTGGACCCGGGGTGGGGTTGTGCCCCTGGACCCGGGGTGGGGTTGTGTCCCTGGACCCCGGGCGGGGCTGCGCCCCTGCACCCCGCTCGGGCTGTGCCCCTGCACCCCCTTTGCGGGGCCTGCGGCCCCCGCACCCCGCTTCGGGGCTCCGCCCCCGATACCGTCGCTTCTGGGGATCCGCGCCCGGACCTCTGCTTATGGGGCTCCGCCCCCGGACCCCCGCTGCGGGGCCGCGCCCCTGGCACCCCCTGTGCGGGGCCGCGCCCCTGGCACCCGCTTACGGGGCTGCGCCCCGGACCCCGTTTCGTCTGCGGGTGCGTGGGGGCTGGGCGCGCAGTTCCCCGCGCCCCCAGGTATCTCCAGCCCCTCCGGCGTTTGAGGAGCGGGGTCCGGGGCGGAGCCCCGTAGCGGGGTGCAGGGGCCGCAGGCCCCGCAACGGGGGGCCGGGGGC
>NZ_JBHWUR010000120.1:0-21800 GCF_042737755.1 Streptomyces sp. NPDC059994 | reverse complement strand
GCCCCCTGGTTCTCCGCGGGGGGGCGTGGGGCGCGCCGGTTCGCCTATTTTGGGGGCTATACATTTTTTTGTGGGGGGGGGGGGGGGCCCCCCCCCGGGGGGGGGGGGGGGCCCCGGGCCGGTGGTCAGACCTTGGGGACCTTGAGCGCGGCCCACGAGGACGGGCCGGGCCATCCGTCGGCGTCGTCGCCGCTGTAGCCGAGGTGGCGCTGCCATGCGGCGTAGGACTGGCGGTCGGACTCGGTCCACTGGGGGCCCGGTCCCTGCGAGTAGCGGCTGCACCCGACTGCGACGAGGCGGCGCCCCATGGCGGTGATGAGCGGCGAGCGGGGGTTCTGCTTGAACCAGCCGACACCGGGGAACGGCGCGTACTGCGTGGCCGGGGGGTCGGTGGGCTTGGGCTGCTCGGGCGCGCGGCCGAGGCGGCGGTCGATCCGCCCGCGCATGTCGTCCATGGACCACCCGCGCGGGTCGCTCTTCCAATCCGACCACTCCTTGTGGCCGATGACCGATGCGGCCGACCACCCGTACGCGCGGCAGATCGCCGCCGAGGCCCGTTCGATCGCGTCGAGCTGCTCGGCCGGCCACGGGTCGCGGCCGTCGCCGAGGTTGACGCACTCGAACCCGTAGAAATGCGCGTTCCCGTCGATCGCGCCCGACGAACCCTCGTGCTTGGCCGTCGCGGGCAGGGACTGCTCGGCGACGACTGCGGCGAGCACCCGCCCGTCGCCCCCGCCGGCGTGGTTCGCGCGGCCCGAGCTGATCAGGTAGACCGTGCCGTCCTTGGCGATTACGCCGTGACACAGCGGGCCGGGCAGCTCGGCGTATCCGGAGTAGCAGAGCTGCACAGACGAGTCGGTGCCGCTCGAAACGGTGTGGTGGATCATCACGCCGTTGATCGGGCCGAACGGCCCGCGGTGGTTGCGGTTGTGGGTGCGCCACTCGTCGACCTCGACGACGCGCACGCCCTCGGCGCGCAGGATCGCCACGAGCCGATCAGGGCTGAACGGGACTGCCATGGGTGGTCTCTCCAGACATGAAGAAAGCCCCGGCCAAAGGGAACGGGGCGGATGATTCGAGGGCCGGCTCGGTCAGGCGACGGCGGCCCAAAGGGCATTGGCGTCGTAGGTCAGGCCCGACGCGGGGGTGAAGGACGCGGGCAGGCTGGTCTGCCCGGTCGCGGTGAGGCGGGCCGCGCGGCGGAATGCGCCGGGCATGGCCGCGGCGCCCGCCGGGGAAGTGCCGAGGTTCGCGCCCCGGGCGAGTACGGGCCCGTTGTAGGGGCTCGCGGTCTGCCCGTTGGTGAGGACGGCGACCCAGTAGTTACCGGCGGGCGCCGAGTAGGGGGCGGTCAGCGGGCAGACCACGGTCGCGCCCTCGTTCGCGGTGAAGATCCCGGAGAGTGCGGCGGTGACGCCGACGCGGACCCCGGCGGCGGTGTAGAGGCCGGCGAAGCTGCTCGCGGTGAGGACTCCGCCCGCGTACCCGCACGAGTAGAAGACGACGTTGTTGACCGTGGTCGCCGTGCGCAGGTTGATCCCGCACAGGTAGACGTATCCGGCGAGCAGGTTCTGCCCGCTCCCGGTGAGCGCGGGGTCGAACGTCCACCCCGTGAACCCGAGGTCGGTCGGGAGCCATGATCCGCCCCCGAGCCCGTCGACGTAGCTGCGGCGGGTGAGGTGGGTGTCGGCGGTCGGTGCGGCCGAGGTCGCGGGCACGGTGCTGAACGTCTTGGCGCCGGCGACGGTCTGCGTGCCGGTGAGCAGGACCGCGGTACCGGTGGCCTGCGCGCCGACATCGGCCGCGACGAGCGATACGACGCCGGTCTTGCCGTTGACGGACGCGACCGCCCCGCCCCCGCCTACGGTGACGATCTGCCCGTCGCCCTGGCGGACCTTGGCGACACCTCCCTCGCTGTAGAGAACTGCGGCGCCCGCCGCGGCGGCGGTCGGTACGGTCGCGGCGTCCTTGACGACGATCACGCCGCTTCCCCCGCCCGTGTCGGCCGTCGCGTCGCCGATCCGCAGGTTCCTGTCGAGGTAGACGTTTCCGGTCTGTACCCGGACCGATCCGCTCGCGCGGATCTCCAGCAGGCTCGTTGCCTTGTCCTCGGCCTTGACGAGCAGGGGCAGCTCGGATGATCCGGCGGGCAGTGTCATCACTGCGGGACCCGTGGCGGGGACGGCGCCGACATCCGCGGTCGTCAGGGTCACGGCGGCGGCGCTCTTGCCGTTGACGGACTGGACGACGCCGCCGGGCCCGGCGACGCCGGTCGCTCCCGTGTCGCCCTTCGGCCCGCGCAGGTTCCCGATCGCGGTTCCCCATCCGGACCCGGTGCGCTGCCACAGGTCGCCCGTGTCGGTCCTGATGAGAATGTCGCCGGGCTTCGTACTGGTCGAGGGGGTCGTCGCGTTGTTGGTGTAGATCGCCGCGCCCCGGACGTCGGCGCCGAACTGCGCCCACACTCCGGCGGTCTTGGCCCATGTCGAGACGGTGGTCGAGGTGACGTTCAGGAAGACGGTCGTCTCGTACCTGATGTAGAGGTCACCGTCGGTACCGAGGCCGGCGGCCGGGGCAGCGGTGCCGCTGTAGATCCGCGACCCCGGGAGACCGGTCTGCCCACGCTCGCCCTGCGGGCCCGGCACGCCGACAAAATTCGGCTTACTCGGATCGGTCGGAGCGATGTCGGCGAGGTCGACCTCGGGCAGCGCACGGGGCAACAGCACGTTGTACGAGCGGCCCACGGGGATGCCCGAGAGCTGCTCGGTCACGATGTACGCCCACCCGCTCGGGTCCATGTCGGGCGAGTCGGTAGCGGGCAGGGTGACCTCGACCGAGCCCTGCGCGTCGAGGGCGACGGTCACGGGGCCGCCGAGGATCACGTCGGCCTGCGGAAAGGTCAGGGTCGCGGGTGCTCGGAAGACGAGAGCCCCCGACAGCGGCGTGCCGTCGGGGGCGAGGTAGCGACCGCGCACGGTCACCGTGGGTATGGACGGGGGAAGCAGGGCGCACCCTCCTTAGTCGTCGATGGTGTGGAGACCGGGCGGGGGCACGGGGGTACGAGCCGCGGACGGCCGGGCAGGACCAGCAGACAGAGGCGCGGCCGGGGGCGTGCGGACCGGTAGGCGCGGGGCCTCTTCGGGACTGAACGTGTGCCGGTTGATCGCGTAGAACAGACGCGTTTCGATGTCGCGCCCGCTCTGGTTGTTGCGGTGCTCGATGGTCCAGTCGACCCATTGCAGATACTCGACCCCGTGCATCGGCTGCTGAATCTCGCGGTCGGTCCAGACGCCGGCCGGACAGTCGTACTCGGCGACGGTGACGGGGTCCATGCCGTCGGGCTGCATGGTCACCTTGACCCGGCCTCCACCCGCGTTGGCGTAGGTGCTGAGGCTCATGTGCGCTACCGCGTGTGTGGCGGGGCCGGTGCCCCACCATGCGGGCTCCCAGCTCGTAGAAGACGTGTTCTGACGTTCGGTGGGGTGGAGTTGCAGGGGCAGCAGGGGGCGGCCGAGGAAACGGTCGGACCACGCGTCATCCATCACGAGCACTTTGTCGGGGGCCCCGAGGTCGCGCGACCAAAGCCGCAGCATCTGATCGTCTTCGAGGATGTCGTCGCCGACGGTAAGGGCCCGTGATCCATCGGCCCGGCGGAGGAAAACGCCCCAGTCGCCTTGCGGTGTCTGGCCGATCTTGAAAGTGACGACACCTTGGGGGGTCTGCGCTATGAGCTGTCCGCCCTCGCCGATCACGATGTCGCCGTGCAGGATCTCGTCGAGGGCGGGCCGCATGTTGGCGCGGCCGGTTAGCTCACGCACACGCCGTTCGAGCTCGCGCACACGGTCGAGCAGGTCAAGGGGAATCGCAGCCACTAGGCAGCCTCCAGAAGAAGTTTTGCGGTCTCGGGCCGACCGCGCAGGGGTGGACTGACCGAGAGACCTACGACGCGGTACCGCTGATCAAGGCCCTCGGCCCACCACAGATCCCGGATGCGCACGCGGACGATCGCGCCGAGCAGCGCGGGCGAGAGCGGGATGCGGTCGAGCGCGACGGTCAGTTCAGGAATCGGCCGCGGAGTGAGGGCGGCGGCGAGGTCGGCGCGGGCGTGCGCGGCGAGCGTCGCGGGTTCGGTAACGGTGCTGTAGTCGCTGGTTCCGTCGAGGCGCGGCCATCCGGCGGCGAGCTGTTCGTCGTCGACGAGCAGCTCGGTAAGCGTGGGCAGCGACTCGGCGGTCTGGTTCCGGTTGGTCGAGGCGCCCCTGCTCTGCCAGACGTTGGCGCGCACAGTCGCGTCGATGGGCCATCCGTAGGACAGGACCGGCCCGGGATGGTCGAGGACGATTTCGCTCTCGCCGGTACGGATCACGGGCGCCCCGAGCTGCAACTGCTTGATCCGCCGACCGCTGTTCGCGTCGCGGTAGCTCGCGATTCTCCATTCGAATCCGCGCTCGACGCTGGCGAGTTGGTCGATGACTTCGCGTATGCGGGCCTGGTCGTAGCGGCGGTATACCCGGTCGCGCAGGACTCCCGAGAGCTGCTCGGCGTCGTACTCGATACCGATGTCGCCGCCGGCCATGCTCGCGCTGTAGTCGATCAGGCCACGGACGATGTCGAACTGATCAACTGCTGTGGCCTGCTGTGTGTCGAAGATCGCCCGGTGGTCGAGGTAGGACGCCCACCCTCCGGCCTGAATGCGCAGGCCGAGCGAGCCGCGGCCATCGCTCGCGAGGTCTGCGGTCCAGGGGATGCCGCCCCACCACACGTCAGGGCCACGCTCGATCCACATTGCCGTACGGCCGAGTTCGAGGGCCGCGCGAGCGCGTGCGGCGATCTGCCGGTTTGGAAGGGGCACGGTTGCCGTGGCGGTGCCGATCTTGCCGATGTAGTCGGCGAGCGATACGTCGCTCACGGGCAGGATGTCGAGCACCTGGTCGGTGCGCAGGTCGCACAGGATGACCCGGTATGCGGGGGCGGTCAGACGATCACCCCCTTACGCGTCGAGGGGGTACGTTACTCCGGAGAGTGCGGCCCACGTGGTCAGTCCGGCGGCGGAGATGAGCCGTAGCTGCCCGTTGGTCCACGCGTCGAGCTTGATCGCGGCGCCGCCCGCGGCGATCGGTACGGAGGTGAGGGCGGTCGGCCGGCAGTTCGCGGGAAGGACGGTTGCGAGCATGTTTCCGGTGTTCGGCGGCGAGCCCGAGGTCGCCCAGGACACGCCGCCTCTCAGCTGTAGGTGGGGGACGCCGGCGACGAAGATCCGTCGGTACTTGACGTCGCCCTGGGCGTTGCCGTTGTTAGTGAATCCCGAGGCGAGGGTGAGCGGTGTCCACCCGACGGTGGGTTCGAGGGGCTGCCACGATCCGCCGTCCCACCGGTCAAGGCCCGTCCCGTTGTCGCGGTACTGACCCGCGTACGCGCCGGAGAATCCGAGGCCCCACCCTCGGGGGATGATCCCGCCGTACGCCGAGGTGTAGCGGCGCCGGTCGGCGAGAGCGGAAGCCCACGTGATCCCGCCCGTTCCGGCGGATGTGCCGGCCGGAACGGTGATCTCCCACAGCCGCAGGGCGCCGGTGGGCAGGGATGGAGGAACAGGGGTTGCGGTGGCTGCACCTTGCACGATCTCGGCGCGGGCGAGGGTCTGTCCGGTGCTGTCGTACGCGGTGTCGTAGACGCGCAACACAACGGCGTCGATCCGCCCGTACTGCGCGTGTCCGTCGGCGACGGTGAGGGTCTCGGGCGCCGTGACGGCGACCGGGTAGGCCCCTTGGGCATCAGCACCTTGCACGAGGGCGCGGCCGACGGCGAGCTGCACCTGCATGGCGGCGGCGCCGGTCGCGGCGAGGGCGGTTCCGCCAGCGATCACGCCGTCGCGGGAAGTCATCGCGGCCTCGGGCGCCATGGTGCCGAGCGGCACGAGGCGGGTGTCCTCGCGCGTCTGTCCCGTGGGGAGTAGCCATCCGGCACGGACAGTCAAGGTGGGTACCTCCTTACCAGTGGGCGGAGCGCCATCGGATCGAGCACGAGGCGCGGGGGTCGGCGCTGCCGGGCGCTGCCCGGAACAGGAGCGAGGTCGTGCCCGGGTCGAGGGTGAAAAGGCTCTCGGGGGTGCTGCGGGCGGTCACGGTGTAGAGCCGCGACGCGGTCCGGTTCAGGGTCACCGTGCCCTCGCGGGTATCGATCACGAGCTCGTCGTCGAGCGCGAGGTCGATGTCGTATTCGATCGCCTCGCCCGTGGCCAAGTTGGTTACGGACGGGAGGGAGAGGGGACCCCGGATCGCGATCAACGGGTGCGCGGGGGCGTCGCCCTCGTTGACGGCGAGGAGCGACCCCGTGCTGCCCGGGGCGCCGAAGGTGATCGGGTAGAGCAGCCGTTCCGGGCCAGGGGTCACCTGCCAGTCGAGGCCGGGCTCGGCGCTCGGTAGCCGCGCCTCGACCTGCTGCTCGACGAGGCTGTACCGGCGCGGGTCGGTGGCCTCGAACTGGAGCGCCGCCCCCTGCACGACGCCGATCGCGTACCCGCCTACAGCGACGGGGATCGAGCGGCGGATGCAGCGGGCGAAGCTCAGCAGGGGCGGCTCGTCGTCGAGTTGCACGACGAGCGGCTGCTCGCTGTCCCGCAGGGCGGTCGCCGCGCGCAGCGCGCGCACGGTGGCTCCCATACGGCGCGGCTCGGTACGGATCACCATGTCGTCGACGGTGATCGTCCGAGGCTGTGCGAGCAGTCGGCCAAGGTAGGCCCCGTGGGCGTCGGACCGTGCGACGGTGCCCGAGTCGACGCCGGGCGAGTCCTCCCACCCGGTGAGGTTCTTCCACCGGTAGGGGGTGCCGGGGCCGAGCAGCAGCTCGTCGCCGAACTGCACATGCCCGGTCCCAGTGACGCGGTCACCCGCGGCCATCCGTCACCCCCTGCCCTTGGCGTGCCAAGCCAGCGCCGCCGCGGTCTGATCCGCGGTCGCCGCGCCGGCGTGCCAGTTCTCGATATGGACAGCCGGACCACCCGCGCCCCAACCCCCGCCCGCACCCGCTGAGTTGGCGGGCGCGCCTGCCGTGGCGAACTGCGGCGCGGGAACCGTGACGAGTCGGCGCATGGTGCGGTCGATCGCGGGGGCACCGGATTTGATGCCCTCGACAATTCCCGCGGGAATGAACTTTCCGATCTTGTCGCGCATGAGGCGACTCGGAGAGTGGATTCCGAGCGCTTTAGCGATGGGTCCCGGGATCAGGTTTTTGGCCCAAGACATGAGCGTTGAACGCAGCCAACTGCCCATAGCCCGGATGCCGTTCCACAGACCCGTGACCAGATCGCGGCCGCTGTCGTATAGCATCGATCCGAAATTGCCGAAGTATCCGGCGATCATTCCGGGCAGTCCGCGCAGCCAATCCAGCATTTCGCTGGCTTTGCGTACGGTTCCCGACTTGATGGAATCCCAGTGTTTGATGATCAGCCCGACGAGCGTCCAGTTCAGGAAGAAGTCGAGGATGCGGCCCGGTACGCCGCGCACCCATTCTACGGTTGCATTCCAGGTGGAGACTGTTCCGCTCTTGATAGCGTCCCAGTGCTTGATGATCAGGCCGACGAGCGTCCAGTTAAGGAAGAAATCGAGGATCGCCTGACCAACCCATTTGAGCTTTCCCCACACCCAGTCCCACGCGGCTGACGTCGCCGAAACGATCGTGTCCCAGTTAGCGACGACCAGGGCGACGATGCCGACCACGGCGGCGATGATGAGCCCTACCGGGCCCATCGCGAGAAGCCAGGCAGCGGCCATCCGGGCGCCCTGGATCAGGCTTTGCGTGCCCATGAGCACCCACGCGCCGACTACCCGCAGCGCCGCAGCAGCAGCGCCCGCACCCTGCGAGAGCCAACCGGCGAGCATCATCACGTTGAGCGCGACGAACCGCGCCGCCGCTACTGCACCGGCCGCGGTCTGTGTGGCCCAACCGGTGACAACGGCGGTGGTCGTGGTCCATGCAGTGATGCCGAGCGCGACAAGCGTCGGGATCATCAGGACCGTGATCACGCCGGCGGCGATCGAGAGCGCCGTCGAGTGCTCGGAGATCCAGCCAACAGACGCGCGCAGCGCGCCGCCGAGGCCACCCTCGCCGATGAAATCAGCGGCCTTTTCGAGGGCGGGTACAACGTGATTTCCGAGGACGGTAACGACTTTGTCGATTGCCGCCCGCTTGAATACCTCGAATTTTGTCGCGGCGTTGTCGCGCATCGCGTCGCCCGCCGCGTCCGTCGCGCCCTTGACATTGCCGAGAGCAGCAACAGCGGTTTTCGGGTCGAGCTTGAAAAGCGCGGATTGCAGATCCTCGGCCTTGGTTCCGAAAAGGGCGACCGCGGTTGCATTCCGTTCGGCAGGGTCCTTGATTGCCTTAATTCGGGTAAGGACTTCCCCGAGGGCTTTCGATGCTTCCGGTCCACCCTTGGTGAACGTCTTCGCCATCGTGTCCGCGTTCAACCCGATGGCCTGGAAAGCCTCCACGCTTCCCTTGCTCATGTCCTTCGAGCGGATCGCGAATTCCTTTAGGGCGTCGCCGACAGTGTCGGCGTCGCGGGCGCCCCCTTGCAAACCCTGCTGCATGAGGCCCATCGCGGTCTGAGCGTCGAGCCCCAAATCCTTGAACTGAATCGGGTACTCAGAGAAAGTGTCGAGCAAATCCTCGGCGGCATTGGTGCCCGACTGGCTGCCCTTTACAAGGACGTCCATTGCCTCTTCGGCGTTCTTCGCGATGCCGGATTTCAGCATCACGCCGACCGCGCGGGACACCTTGCCGACGTCCTCGCCCATGACCGAGGCCGTGTCCGAGACACGGGTCGCCATGTCCTTGATCTGGCCCTGCGTCGCCTCGGGCGGCAGCAACCCCTGTTGCGCGATGCCGCGCAGGATGTCGGCGCCGTCGGAGACCGACTCGACGATCGCCCCGGAGTACAGGGCGCCGGCGGCCTTGCCGTACTCCTTCGCGACGGGGCCCGAGCTGCCCATCTGCGCTTGAAGCTTGCCGGCGACCTTGCCGCGGTCCATGGCTTCGGCGATGCCGCCCATGAGCGCGCTGCCGATTGCCCCGCCTACCGCGGCGGCGGCGAAACCTTTCAGCGCGGCCCCCATACCGGAGGATGCGCGTTCGCCGCCGTCGGCCGCGCCCTCGGCGAGACCGTCGCCGAGGCGGTCGCCCGCCTCCTGTCCGGCCTGATCGGCCGCGGCGGCGATCTGGTCGCCGCCCGCCTGCACAGCCGCGCGGGCGCGCGCCATTCCGGCATCTGCGCCCGAGTCGTCGATCGTGATCGTTGCGGCCAGTTCGCCGACCATGAGGGCCACGGGTGGTCACCTCCTGGCGGTCGTGCCTCCCGTGGGGGAGGAGTCAGGCGGAGGGGTGAGCACCCGGGCGAGGCGGGACTCGGCCGAGAGAAGAGCGAGGATGCGCACGCGCAGCCATCGCCAGGACCGGGCTTGCAGCAGCCCGGGTGTGCTGAGGTCGATCCCGTAGACCTCGTGCAGATCGGCCTCGACGAGCGGCCATTCGGCGAGGATCGCCGCCCACGTCAGCGACGCTTGCGGGCCTTCTTGCCCGCGCCGCGGGCGGGCGCCGGGCGGGTACTCGTACCACTCGAAGAGCCCCGACTCGGCGTCGAACTCGCCGCACCCGACTGGCTGCGGCGCGCCTGCCGGTTCGGGGCCAGACGAGAAGGGTCGCCGGCCGCGGTCCAGTACCGCTCTGCGGCGGTCTTGTCCTGCGCGATCCACACCATGGCTGTGATCGCGGCGTGCTTGAGCGTCGGCCACTTCACGCCGTCGGCGATCATCTCGTCGTGAGCGGGCCCGAGTACGTCGCGGTACAGGTCGCGCTCGGCGGCGTCGCCGAGCACCTGCTCGTCGGCGCGCCCGCCGTCCGCGGCGACCGCGGCTGCATGGATGAGCGCTTGCGTCCGCAGGCCGATCTCGGCCGACGGCGCGGGCACGGTGTAGAAGCGGCCGGCGACGGGCAGCTCGATCGACTCGTCGAGCAGTTCGCCGAGTTCCTCGAACGCCACTAGCTGTCACCCCCCTTGACGGCGAAGGTGCCCCCGCCGGCTGCGGGGTTGACGATCTCGACGAGCGGACCGGACCCGGTCAGCGTCACCTTGATCGTGTCGACCTCGTCGGGGCCCCCGCCGTCCGGCTCCCACGTCACCAGGGCGGAACCTTCCTGCGCGTCCGGGGCGCCGTTGCGGTCGTAGTAGCGGACGCGGACGTAAGACTTGGCGCCGAACGAGCGGCTCGCCTTCCGCAGGGCTTCCTGCGCGGCGTTGAAAATCCCGGTCGTCGGGTGGGCGCGGTGCGCGATCGTGGTCTCGATCGACCACGCAAGCATGGTCACCGCCTGCTCGGCCCACCCGTCGGCGTCGTAGGTGGTGACCTCCTGCTGTGTCGGTTCCACCTTGGGGGTGAACTCCGTGACCCCCGGAACGAGGGTCCAAATCGGGGTGCCGGCCGTCGTGCCCATGTCCAGCTCAAGCCTGTACCTGCGGGCGAGCGCGGTTACGGTCTCGGCCGGGGGCGTCGGGGTACTCAAAGGGGGCGCCTCCTATTCGAGGTGGGGGTGCGCGCGATGGGCGCGGGCGTAGTAATTGGCGGAGCGCTCCCAGCGGCCGACCGAGTCGGCGCCGATCGGGGCGGCCGAGACGCGAAAGATGAGCTGCACGGGGACGGCGCCGAAGCGGTGCGGTCCGGACGCGTGCAGCACCTCGTGCACCTGGTCGTCGAGGGCGTCGACCTCGCGGGGATCGGCCCCCGCGCGGGTGCGCGCCTGAATCCCCGTGGTCGTGTCGGTGAGCACGGGGGAGTCGGTGACCGGGTAGGCGGCGAGGCAGATCACGCGGTCGGGGACCGGGGGAAGAGCGGCGATGGTGATCGCGGTCTCGCCCGCGGCGTACACGCCGTCGGGGCGATAGATGCCGACGCCGGCGGAGTGCAGCAGGCGGGCGAGACCGTCGAGGAGATCGACGGTGTAGGTCATCGCAGTTCGCGCCGGACCTGCGCGGCGATCAGGGCCTGCACCTCGCCGGCGACCTCGGGCAGCACGCTCTCGACGTACTTGGCGGAGCGGCCGGGGGAGTGCCGGGCGGTCATGTCCTCGTGGACGCGCACGGCGTACGGGGTGTCGTAGGAGACGGCGGCGGTCATCGTCTGCTCGTCGACGCTGACGGCGCCGGAGCGTTCGAGGGTCCCCTCGGCGATCGGCACGCGCTGCCGGGTCGCTTGCAGGGTGAGTTCGCCTGCGAGGTTCAGTCCTCGCAGGAGACCCGAACGGATCGCGGTGGTAGCGGCGTCGCCGTGCCATCGCAGGCGGGCGCGGCTCATTCGCACATCACCTCCGAGCAGGCCGGGACCGGTAGGCCGGGGGCGGTGTGCCCGGTGGAGACGAGCGCGGTCGTGATTCGTCCGCCGGGCAGGGTGACCCGCGATCCGGGCGGGCAGTCCAGACCGGGCGCGGCGATGATCTGCGCGGTACTCGTGACGGCGCGGCCGTCGGCCGCACGGACCATGCGCACGGTGGGACTGACGAGCGCGGGATGCACGACGAGCGGCGCGTATGCCGGGCCGTATGCGCCGTCGCCGAGGTAGGGCTCGACGCCGATCCGGTGGCGGAGGAGAGAGGGCGGGACGCGGGTCACCATGCCATCACCCGCCCCGGTTCGAGGCCGGCTCGGCGCAGCGCGCGGGCGGCCCGGGGCGCGAGCTCTACGCCGGACGCTCCGGCGGTCGAGGCAGCGCGACCGGACAGGGACACCGGTCCGATCGAGACCGAGTCCCATCTGCCCGCCGCGCCCGTGCCGTCATCGCCGGACCCGAGCCAGTACTCGATCTGCGCGCAGACCGCCGCGGCGAGGGCGTCGGCGATCGGCTGGTCGAGGGGGTCGCCGTCATCGTCGACCGCGTAGATCGCGGTGAGCAGCGCCGAGTCGATGTCCTCGCCGGCGCGGGCGATCAGCCGCTCGGCTTCGGGCGGGGCCGGGTTGCCGAGCCAGACGGCGAGCTGTTCGGGGGTGGTATACGGCTGTCGTGCCACCGCTCACCCCCTCTTGTTGCGGGCAGCGGAACGGCCCGCCGGCTTGTCGTCCGGCGGGCCGTCGGGTTCGTCGTCGAGGGGCTCGACGGTGTAGCCGTGGCGGCGTAGGTAGAGCAGCACTCCCTCGCCCGGGTCGGTCGCGGTGGCGCGGCCGTCGGTGAGGGTGACGTCGCCGATCTGCTCGTCGCCGTCGTGCGGGGCGGTGATCGCGTACCGGGCCATCACTGGACCTTGATGTTCCGCAGTACCGCCGCGGCCTTGGTGGCCTTGAGTACGACGGCCACGGGGCCGAGCTCGACCTCGCCGGTCTTGACGGCGCCCGCCGTGGTGAAGTCCGGGAGCCACTGCCGCACGAGCTGACCCCCGACGGTCGAGACGCCGTGGAATCCGTCGGTGCCGAGACGGACGGCGTACAGGTCCGAGAGACCGGTGATGTTGCCACCCGATCCGGCGCCGTCGACATCCCGGGTCTCGACCGGGACCACGGGCGCGACGCTGCCCGCCTTCTCGCCGAGGTCCACCAACGCGATGCCGTTGTAGGTCTCGACGTTCTGGCCGAAGCTGTTCGGCGATCGGTCGTAGTAGCCGGCCCGGCGGGCGAGCGACCGCACCCGGGCGATGGTCTTCTTGTTCCCGAAGAGCGCCGACGGGGTGCCGTCGAGCAGGGACAGGAACTCGTCGAGGACGTCGAGCGCGTCGTTCGCCTTGCCCGCGTCCGAGCCGATGGCCGAACCAGTCCAGTCGAGGGACGCGCCCGCGCCCATCTCGGTCGTGCTGCCGGCGAGCGCCTTGTCGAGACCGTCGAAACCGGCCTCGGCGCCCGGGGTCGTGATCCGCTTCCCGTTGATGACCTGATCGGCGAAGAACGCGCGGGCGCTCTTGATTGCCTGGTTCATCTGGAACTCGGTCTCGTTGGTCGCCGCGGCGCCGAGGTTGGCGAGGACCCGGTCGACCTCGAACGCGTCGCCGAGCGGCGACAGGTCGACGGTGTAGCGCTGCCGCTTGGCCTGCCCCTTGGGGTACTCGGTGTTCAGCGGTCGGAACTGCGCCGGGCGCTCGGTGATCAGACGGGTGTACCCGTACGTGAGGGTCGCGCCCCCGCCGGCGGGGGACACGACGTCGTCGAACATGAGGTTGTCGAGCAGCCAAGACGACTTGCGGAACTCGTCGATGACCATCGTGTCGACGTCGTCCTGCGTGTTGAGCTTGGCGTCGGAAAGGGTGATTGCCATGGGTGGGGGTCTCCAGTGGTTCAGCCGCCGAGGCGGGCGGCGATGGCGTCGCGCAGGGTCGCGGGCTTGCGCTCACCGGTTGGGGCACCGTTGAACTCGGCGCCCGCGCGGGGCGGGGCGGCGGGGCCTGCGCGGTACAGGTCGGGGTCGGCGTCGACCGCCGTCTTGATCGCGGCGCCGAGCTGCTCCTCGAACCCCTTGTCGGCGGGGTCGAGGCCGGAGACGGCGGCGAGGAAACTGCGGCTGTTGAGCAGGCGGTCGCCCCGGGCGCCCGCGTCGGCGGCGGCGCGGGCGACGGCGAGCTCGACTCGGGCGCCGCGCAGCTCGGTCGAGTGCTCGGCGAGCAGCCGGTCGCGCTCGGCGACGGCGGCGGCCAGGGCGGCCGGGTCGTTCTCGGCGCCGGGATCGTTGGGGTTGAGCGCCTTGGTCACGGCGTCGAGGGCGGCGCGCAGCTCGTCACGCTCGGCCGCGGCCTGCTCGGCGCGGGTGGTGGCCTCGGCGAGCTGCTGCGCGGCGGCGGGATCGGCGGCCGGCGCCCCGGTCGGGGCTGGGGTCTGCTCGCCCGCCGGAGCGGCCTCGGCGGCGGGATCGGCGGTGTTCTCGGACATGGTGGTGCGGCCCTCCGGGGCTGTGCGGGCATGAAAAAGGGCCACCGGATCGGCGGCCCTACAGATGGGAGGGGCTACGGCGCGGGCCGGACGGCGGCGTCGTAGCCACGGACCCAAGCGGCGGTGAGCCGGGGGTCGGTGAAGCGGGGGCAGCGTGTCACCGGATGTCCGGCGCGGGCGGCGGCGAGCCCGTCCGCGCGGGCGCGCACGGCGTCCTCACGGAAGGCCAAGCGATCACCCCCTCACTGCTTGTTGCGCTGGTTGTCGCGGGCGCTGCGGGCGGTGGCGCCCGCGCCGTTGCGGACGCCGGTCACCTGCTCGGTGAACTCGGCGAGCGTCACCCGGGGGACGTCCTCCCAAAAGCGGATCAGGTCCTCGGACGCTCGGGCGTAGGCCACGTGGGCGGGACCGGTGAACAGCGTTCGCGGGTCGACGCCGGCGGCCTCGGCGCGGCGGTTGAGCATGTGACCCCGGGTCGCGTCCTCGGCGGCGAGCCACTGCACGTAGATGTGCTCGTCGTACATGGACCGGATCTCGTCGCGGCTGTACGCCTCGCGGGACGCGCGGGCTTCGAGCTCGCGCTCGTAGACCCATCGCTCGGCGGCGGACATGTGCTCGGTGCCGTCCGGGCCGCGCTCGATGTCGGCCCCGTACGGCCCCCATTCATCGGGGTCGGCCGGGGGCGGGTCGTCGAGACGCATCGGGTGCATGGCGGCGTCGAGGGCATCGTGCGCCGTGATCGTGGCCGTGGCACTCGCCCCCGCCGGGGGCGGCGGTGGGACGGGCGGGTACCGGCGGTCGATCTCGGCGGCGATCCGTATCGAGTCCTCGGGGCTCGCGTAACGCGTGCCCCACACGAGCAGGTCGTCGCCGAGGGCGGACAGGTCGGCGGCGAGGCGCCCGCCGGGAAAGAGAGCGTCGAGCATCCGGCGGCGGTGGACCTCGGCGCCGATCGCCGGCCGGTCCTCGGGGACATGGCGGGCACGGGTGGCGAGGTCCCGCTCGGACATGCCGAGCAGGTCGGTCCGGATCGAGGGCATCGCGGCGTCGAGGTCGCGCCGGTCGGCCTCGGCCATCACCCGCAGCATCCCCTCGTCGTCGAGGTGCAGCGCCACCCGGGCGAGCTCGTCGTCGGAGAACTCGGCGAGGCTGTCGACCATGCGACCGCCAGGGCGTACCCGGTCGAGCAGGGCCTGCTCGTCGCGGCGGTCCGCCTCGGCGGCGATCCGGTCACGATCGCGTTCGTCCAGCACACCCGGACGCAGCGCGGCGCCGAGCTGCTCGTCGCGCATCTCGGGCAGCGTGCGGTCGTCGCCCGCCCGCACGCGCGCCGCCTGCACCGCGTCGTGCGGCGGGGTCGGCGCGGTGTTCGGCAGGTTGCCGGCGCCCGGGGCTTCCCGTTCGCGGCGGCGGATGAGCTCGGGGTGCGCGGCCAGGTGCTCGCGCATCCGGCCTTGGTACTGCCGCACGCGGGCCTCGGCCGCGCGCTTGGCCTCGGGGGTGACGGCGGTGGCGCTGCGGTTCTTCCACTTCCTGATGGCGCGCTCGATCGCCCGCTGCCTCTGTGAGGCGGCGTACCCCGAGGGGTCCTCGGAGTGCTCGACCGGCGCCCGCGTCACCCCGGCCAGATAGGCCGACGTGGAATGGCGACAGTTGGGATGTTGGAGACCCGCGCGACGGGCATCGTCGAGTGATCCGGCGATGTCCACGCGCACAGTGCGGCCGTCATCGGTGGCGTGCTCCACCTCGATCGTCCGAGCGCCGCCCGGCCCGTCGAGCGCGAGCACCCGCCCCTCGAAGGGGTCGCAGAGCTCGCAGTTGTGGGGCGCGTTGGAGACGATCACCAGCCGGATACCGGCGGCCCGCAAGCGGTCGCCGTGGGCCTCGACGGCGGCGCGGCCGACCGCCGTCCGCACGGCCATCTCGGCATAGCTCGTCATCTGCCACGACCGGCCGCGGCGGTCGACGAACGTCCGCAGACCGGAGTCGCTGAAACGCTCCATCGCGCGCTGCGTGGCCTGTCGGCGGGAGTCGATCCCGAGGAGCGGCGTCGCCGACACCTCACTGATGATCTGCCGGTAACCGTCCTCGACACCACGCAGAATCCCGCGATGCGTCTCGGTCACCAGATCGACGGTCTCGGCGGCGAGCCGGTCCACAGCCCGGGTACCCGGGGTGCGCTCGGCGATCCGCCGGGCGTCGGCGTCGGAAAGGGCGCCGAGCTCGGCGAGCCCGGCCCGCGCCCCGATGTCGTACGCCTCGGTTACCGCCGAGAACACCTCAAGCTGCGTGGCCGTACCGAGGGCGTCGACCACCCCCTGAGCCGCGCGCCGCAAAGGCTGAACGTCGGCGAGCTTCGCGACCGCCCAACCGGGAGCCTCGAACCCGTCGGCGAGCTGCCTCGCGACGAGCGAGAGCAGCCGCCGCTCGGCGTCCGCGTACAGGTCGCGGACGGCGGCCGAGAGATCCTCGGCCATCGCGGGATGGATGGGCACGGCCACCCCCTCAGGCATTCACCCATTCGAGTGAGTTTCTTGATCGCCTACGGGGGGACGTATGTTCGCATGACACTGACGCGCGGACGGGTGAAGTGGTTCAACACCACCAAGGGGTTCGGATTCATCAAGCCCGAGGACAGCGACGCCGACATCTTCGTTCACATCTCCGCCGTCTCGGCGGCGGGCCTGAACACCCTTAACGACGACCAAGAGGTCGAGTTCGAGATCGAAGAGAACCAGAAGAACGGCAAGGCGTCCGCCATCAATCTGCGAGTTCTCGACTAGTCGAGGGCGCCGGCCTGCATGGGGTCGGGCACGGCCTGCCCGGTCTCGGTGAGGATGCGGTCGGTCTCCTCCTTCACAGCGATGGAGTCCCAATCGGGGTGCAACATCTGGACCTTGGTCAGTGTGGACACGGCCTGTGCCTGCTGGAGCAGAGCCAACGTCTGCGCGAGCGAGGCCGAGTCCTCACTGACCACCGGGCCGAACGTGACCCCGGGGCGTTCCGGCACGATGCGCGGCGTGAACCATGCCCGGTCGAGGAGGAGCATCGCGTACAGGATGTCGCCGAGCTCGGGCGACCAGTACCTCGCCTTCTTCTTCCGGGTGGTCATGGACCGCCGGTCGCGCGCCCGGACCTCGGTCGCGGTCACGGCGGCCTGATCGTCGAGCCCGAACGTGCCGAGGCTGTAGCCGGCGGACTGCACAGCCTGCCGAGTGGTCGCCGCCGAGGTCCGCTCGTGCTCGTCGACCCGGATAGCGAACTGCGACAGGGTGATGCCCGTGCCGCTCTGCTCGGTCGGGGGGATGTTGAGCAGGGTCCAGATTTCCCGGTCGGAATCGAAGCTCGCGCCGCGGCCGGGGCCGTGGTCGCGCAGGTAGCCGTCGGGCACGAGCAGCCGTGCGCGGGCGAGCCTGATGTCGCGCACCCATGACGTCCATGTGGTGTCGAGGGCGTCGAACAGGTCGTACAACGGAGCGCCGTAGTCGCTCCTGCCGAAGGCGCTTCCCCTGTTGGTCCGGTCGGGGCGGATGTTGGGGACGTAGGCGGCGGTGAGCCGGTCGATCCCGGTCGCCAGGGCGTCGCCCTCGGGGCCGAGGGAGTCGGCCAGGTCGGCGACCTCGGGGTGCTCGGTGAGCGGGACCCGGGTGCCGAGGCTGTCGGGCGAACCCTCGTAGAGGGCGTGCTCGATCCATCCGGGGGAGTGCCGTTCGAGGTGGCGCCATACGGTCGCCGAGGTCGAGGTGAGCTCGTGCCAGAAGGTGACGGCGGTGAGGCGTCCCCACCGCATCTCGGGAACCGCGCTGTCCGGGTGCACGCTGGTGAGCAGCGGGCGGTCGGCAAGGCTGCGGTCCCACGTGATCCGGAGATAGACGCCGCCGAGCGCGGCGCACACCTCGGCCGCTTCGAGCAGCGCGTTCGCGATGCCGTCGGACGCGGCGAGCTCGTCGAGGCGGTCCTGTGTGACCGAGTCGGACACGGTGAGAACCGGCGGCTCGGCGAACAACAGGTCGGCCGAGCTGCCCGCGATGTCACCGGGCAGTGGAATGTGCAGGCGCTGATCGGGCGCCGCCTGCTGGTCGCGGTCGCGCCCCCACAGCCGGCGGCGCCCGTCCCCCCGGACCGCACTGGTCCGGTAGACGGCGGCGAGCCGCTCGTGCTGACCGCTGTACCAAGCGTCGTCGATCCGGATCTGCCGGTACTGGCGCGCGAGGGCGGGCGGCGGCCAGGGGGCGCCGTTCTCAGGCAGGGGCACGGCTCACCCCCCGACGTCGTCGTGTGCGGGCACGCCCTGCTGCGCAGCGGCGGCAGTGCCGGGTGCCGTTGGGGGCGGTGTACGTGTTCGCGTCGTCGAAAACGTGCCCACGGCCGCAGTGCGTCTGATGAGCGCGCCGCGCGGCGGGGGACACCCCGCGTCGGATGTTGATCCGGTGGGTGACCGGTTCGAGGTGGTCGGGGTTCACGCAATGCCGGCGCCGGCAAAGGTGGTCGATCACGAGCCCGTCGGGGATCGGCCCCCGGGTCAGCTCGTAGGCGACCCGATGGGCGTAGGCGGGGCGGCCGTCCACCTTCACTTGGCCATAGCCGTTGGGCTTGACGTGCGCGGTCCAGTCCCAGCAACCGAGAGGGCCCGGGGCGACTTTGGCGAGGAACCGGTCGGTCAGCGAACGCACGCGACCACCCCCTCGACACGTCAGGCCCGATGCGCGGCGAGGCGCCTCGGAGCGGGGGAGGGGATCAAGCTGGGGCGAGCAGCCCGCGCCATTCGTGCACGGTGCTGTGCACGGCGTACCGCAGAGCGTCGAGACTGTGGTCGGACGCCTTAACCGGGCGGTCCTCGCCACGCGCCGCCGCGGCGTCGTCCCATACGTACGAGGGGAACTCGGCGAGCAGCCCCTCGCACGAGCGATGGATGAGCAGGCGGCCGGAGTCGAGCAGGTTCGCCACGCTGCGGATGCCGTCCGAGACGTTGTTGTTGGCACGGGCGACCCCGGCGTAACCATCGGCCCAAAGCTGAGTGGAGAAGCTCGCGGCCGAGGGGTCGATGAACGTCCACTCGGGATGCACGTCCATCTCGTCGAGCCAGTCACGGACGGCGCGGCTGTACGCGGCGTCGGTCATCTGCCGGCGTGCGGCGCGCGAGTCGTGGCGCCACTCGCCCACCGCGTACAGGCGCCCGTCCTCGCCGAGCCCGAGCAGGACCATCGAGAACGGGTTGCTCGTCCCGTAGTCCACGCCCGACCAGTACCGGCGCATCGCGGGCAGGGTGTCGACGACGTGCCGCTGCTCGTCGTACGCGTCGTAGACGGCGCCCTCGGCGACGCACCACTCGCCGAGGATCATCCGGCGCCGCCAGAGCCCGGTGTACTCGGCGGCCAGGGCGGCGACGTACTCGGGGGAGAGTGCCGGATTGTCGGCGAGTTGGAAGTGCCAGGAACGAAGATCGAGTTCGTGCTGCCGGTCTAGGTACTGGGCTTTGAGCCAGTGCCGCGGCCCGTCCGGATTGGTGGTCCCGAGCAGGATCGCCCCGGGTACGGACAGGCGGGCGAGGAGCTGCACGAAGAACGGTTCGGGGAGCAGCGTGATCTCGTCGGCGTAGGCGACGGACGCGGTCAGACCGCGCAGCCTGCCCTCGGACCGGGCGTCGCTCGCGCCGATCAGGTGCACAACCCTGCCGAGGATCACGGCGGTTGTCGCGCCGCGGGTGTGGTGGACCTCGGCGGCGGTGTCGGTGAAGAGCAGCGGGTCTTGAAGCGGCTCGATCACGTTCCGCTCGATGGTGGCGAGGGACCGGCCCACGATCAGGATCAGGCCCGAGGCTGGAGCGCGCCGCACCGCGAGCAGGAAGCGCAGGAGCGACGCGATCGTCTTTCCGCTCCTGACTGATCCGTGCCACACGTTGATGCGGGCGACCGACTCGCGGAGTGAGGCGAGCTGCTTGTCGGAGAGGTGGCCGGTCGAGGGGATCACCCCCTGTCGGTGTCACCGCCCGACGGTCCGAGCAGGGCGTCGGCGAGGCGGTCGAGCATTCCGCCGGCGCTGCTGCCGCTGGTGTGGCGGGCGAGCTCGGCGACCTTGGCGTGTACCTCGGTGAGCGCCCGCGCGGCCGTGGCGTAGTCGCGTGCGTCCCGCGCGGATTCGGCCTCGACGACGCGCTCGACCTGAGCGAGAGCGCCGTCGAGCGCGTCGTCGGCGAGGCGCTCGCGCCGGGCGGCGAAGTCGGCGGTACGGGCCTGCGTGGCGGCGGCCACCCGGGCCCCGCCGCTGAACGCGAGGCCCTGCTCAGCGGCGATCTTCGAGACGGTGGCGGCGCTGCGCCCGGTCTCTCGGGCGATGGCGTTTCGGGATTTGCCCTCGGAGTGCAGGCGGCGAACCGCCTCGCGGTCGGCGTCCGTGATCGGGTCGGCCACGGGATCACCTCCCGGGGGCGGACGTGCGAACGCCCCGCCACCGGGGGGATGGTGGCGGGGCGTAAGAGCGGGGGATGTTTCCGGGCACGCCGGAGGCGCTCCCGACTCTAGGTCACGAATGCATAACGACGCAACCCCCATTTGCGGCCCTCTACGCTGCGGCGCCGATGTCCACCCCGAGTGCGGCGATCAGCTCGGGGAGGTCGTCCCACCCCCACACCCGCGCCCGCTCCCCACTGTCGAGGGGGACGGGTGCCGAGCATTCCCGCGCGCCCGAGCAGGTGACGCTCGGCGGCCCGTCGGGGGCGCTGTGCAGGGTGAGCTCGCCCTCGCACCACGGGCACGGTTCGGGCAGAGGAGTCTCGCGCCGGTCGAGGCCGAGGGCGCGCAGCACCCGGGCCTCGGCGATCCGCGCGGTACGCCGCGCCTCGTGCAGTAGGTAGAGCGGCAGCACCTCGTACGCCGGGGCGCTGATCGCCCCGTCGAGCTCGGGCTCGGGGGCGGTGTCCTCGTCGAGCACCCGGCCCTCGACCCACACGCACGCGAAGTGCAGCCCGTGCCGCCTGCTGCCCGCCGCGCGGTGGCTGTCGGGTGCGCCCGGGTCCGCGCTCAGCCACGCCCGGGGGTCGCCCTGCTCGGTGCGCTGAACGGCGGCGGCGAGCGTGTCGGCGAGATCGAAGATCAGGCGCTCGACCGCCTGCCCGGCGTCGAGCGCGCCGAGGTTCAGCGGGGCGGGGTGCTCGCGCAGCACGAGCGGTGCCCGGTCCTCGACGAGCAGCTCGTCGTCGTCGCGCATGGTGTGCGCGAGCTGCCGCGGCGGCCAGTGATCCGCCGGCGGTGTCTCGATCGCGAGCAGCAGGTCGGCCCACCGGCCCCGGATCACCCGCAGGGCGCGCACGGTCTCGCCCACAGCCTGTGCATAACTCACTGGTCCCCCTTGGTGGTGCGCAGCGCCTCGGCCTCGGCGGCGTACTGGTCGCGCTCGGCCTCGATCTCCCGCATGGCCTGCTCGGCGGCGTCGATGCGGTGGCGCAGCTTGAGCGCCGCCGTCTGCTGCCCGCCGGCGGACTGCCGGAAGCGCTCGCACTCGGCAATCTCGGCCTCGGCCAGGTCGCGGAGTTGGGCCGCGTCCCCCGTGGTGAGAGCGCCTCGGTCGGCGCGGGCGAGCAGCAGCCGCAGCGCCGCGCGCCGCTGCTCGCGCACGCCCTCTCGGGCGGCGGTCCGGCCCCGCCGGGACCGGGTACGGGTGGTGTCGTTCATCGGGTCTCTCCGTTCTCGGCTCGGCGGGTCGTCGAGCAGGCGGTGCAGGTGGTCGAGCAGGTGGTGCGGCCGAGGCGGCGCAGCTCGCGGTCGAGGCGGTCGTCGATCCGGACCATGTAGGCCAGGGACGCGCCGAGCGCGAGGGCGAGCACGACGGCGAGGGCGAGCAGGGCCGAGCTCATGGGGTGTTCCCCTCGTTCGGTCGGGCACGGCCGAGCAGCCGGTCGAGGGAGCGC
>NZ_JBHWUR010000119.1:0-21863 GCF_042737755.1 Streptomyces sp. NPDC059994 | reverse complement strand
TGCAACCCGCCTGCAACCCCTGCACCCCGCTTCGGGGCTCCGCCCCGGACCCCGCATGCGGTGGGTGTGGGTGGGTGGGGAGGCTCCCGGGGCTTCGCCCTCGGCCCCCGTTGTGGGGGCTTCGCCCCCTGGCCCCAGCGGGCTCCGCCGTTGTGGGGGCTTCGCCCCCTGGCCCCCAGCGGGGCTCCGCCCCGCTCCCCCTACACCGGCAACCTCCTGAAAATCGGGCGCGGCACGTGCCTCAGCGCCGACATCACCACCCTCAGCGTTCCCGGGACCCACACCACCTCCGACCGTCTTCTCAGGCCCGTCTCGATGGCCTCCGCCACCGCCTCCGGTGTCGTGGCCAGGGGGGCCTCCGGGAGGCCCAGGGTCATCTTGGTGCGGACGAAGCCGGGGCGGACCACCATCACGTGGACGCCCGAGCCGTGGAGGGCGTCGCCCAGGCCCTGGGCGAAGGCGTCCAGGCCCGCCTTGCTGGAGCCGTAGATGAAGTTGGCGCGGCGGGCGCGTTCGCCCGCCACCGAGGAGAGGACCACCAGGGAGCCGTGGCCCTGGGTCTCCAGGGCCTTCGCGCAGATCAGGGACGCCGAGACCGCGCCCGTGTAGTTGGTCTGGGCGACCCGGACCGCCGCCAGGGGCGCACCCTCGTCCCGTACCTGGTCGCCCAGGATCCCGAACGCCAGCAGGACCATGTCGATGTCGCCCTGGGCGAAGACCTTGCCCAGGGCCGTCTCGTGCGACGCCGCGTCCAGCGCGTCGAAGGTGAGGGTGTGCACGTCCGCACCCAGTTCGCGCAGCTCCGCCGCGGCAGCGTCCAGCGCGGGGGACGGGCGGCCGGCCAGCCAGACCGTACGGGTGCGGCGGGCCACCAGTCGGCGCGCCGTGGCCAGGCCGATCTCGGACGTGCCGCCCAGGACCAGCAGGGACTGGGGGGTGCCGAATGCGTCCTTCATCTCGTAACTCCTCAGTGATGGGGGCTCGTCAGAGGTTGAGGCGGCGGGAGAGGTCTGAGGTGAAGACCCCTTCGGGGTCCAGGGCGCGGCGCAGGGTGCGGAAATCGGGGAGTCGGGGATACATGCCCTCCAGCAACTCCGGGCGCACCCTCGCGTCCTTCGCCAGGTAGACGCGCCCGCCCGCGCCCGCCACCTCCTCGTCCAGCTCGTCCAGGAAGCCGCCCAGGCCCGGCAGGCCCGCCGGGATGTCCAGGGCCAGGGTCCAGCCGGGGAGCGGGAAGGAGAGCCATCCGGGGTCTGCCTCGCCGAAGCGTTTGAGGACCGCCAGGAAGGACGGGCAGCCCCGGCGTGCGATCCGGCGCACCACGCGGCGCAGCGCCTCCTCCTGGCCGTGGCCGACCACGAACTGGTACTGGACGAAGCCGCCCCTGCCGTAGATCCGGTTCCAGTGCGGCACGCCGTCCAGGGGGTGGAAGAACTTGGGGATCGGTTGGAGTTCGGCGGTGCGGAGTTTTGGCGATGTGCGGTACCAGAGTTCGTTGAACGCCGATACCGATGTCCGGGTGAGGAGGCGCTCGGGGAGGTGGCGCGGCATGGGGGGCAGGTGGGGCGCGTTGAAGCGCAGAGGGGTGCGGCGGGCGCGCGGGGGCAGCGCGTCCAGCGGGGCGTGGTCGCCCCTCGTCAGGACCGCGCGGCCCGTTCTGGCGCCCCGGGCCAGCAGGTCGATCCACGCCACCGAGTAGCGGTAGCGGTGGTCCGTCGCCGACAGCCGCGCCATCAAGTCGTCCAGATCCGCCGCGCGTTCCGTGTCCACCGACATCAACGACGTCTGTACGGAGTGGAGTTGGAGCTCGGCCGAGAGGATCACCCCGGTCAGGCCCATGCCGCCCGCCGTCGCCTGGAAGAGCTCGTCGGTGGGCCTCAGTGTGCGGACCTCGCCGTCCGCCGTCAGCAGGTCGAGCGCGCGCACATGGCGCGAGAAGGCGCCCGAGCCGTGGTGGTTCTTGCCGTGGATGTCCGCGCCGATCGCGCCGCCGACCGTGACGTACCGCGTCCCGGGCGTCACCGGCACGAACCAGCCCAGCGGCAGCAGGACTTCCATCAGGCGGTGCAGGCTGACGCCCGCCTCGCAGACCACCACGCCCGCCTCGGCGTCGATCGTGCGGATGCGGTCGAGGCCGGTCATGTCCAGGACGGCGCCGCCCGCGTTCTGCGCGGCGTCGCCGTACGCCCGGCCCAGGCCCCGCGCGATGGACCCGCGCGCCCCGCTCGCGAGGACGGCGGCCACCGCCTCCTCGTACGTACGCGGGCGGATGAGCCGGGCGGCGGCCGTCGGGGCGGTGCGGCCCCAGCCGGTCACGGGGGTCGGGGGAGTGGCGGCAGGCATGGGAGCGACCGTAGCGGTGGTTCTGTTCACTGTGCGGTGATATGCCCCATTCGTTGTGATACTCACCGAAATGGGTGATTGAGTGAGTGTCAAGCGGCATTGACGCGCATCTGGCGTCGCCGCCGGGGAGAGTCGCGTACGGCTGACGGCCGATCGGCGGGACTGTCTCACGGAACTGGGGTGACAGATGCGGTACTCCGACGCGGACCACCGGCTGCTGTCGGCGCTGCGCGACTGCGGGGCGCAGCCGCGAGTGGCCGCCGTCGCCCGCGCGTTCTCGCTCGCCGGGGAGCACGGGGCGGTATGGCTGGCGGGCGGGGCGCTCGCCGCCGCCGTCGACCGGGAGCGGCGCCGGGGCTGGCTGCGCGGGGCGGCCCTGGTCGGTGCCGCGCATCTGGCCAGTATGGGAGTGAAGCGGGTGGTGCGGCGGCCCCGGCCGCGACTGGCCGCCCGGGAGCCGCTGGTGCGCACCGCCGGGCGGCACTCGTTCCCCAGCTCGCACGCCACCTCGGCGGCCGCGGCGGCCGTCGCGTACGGCGCACTGCGGCCCGCCGGGGCGCGGCTCGTGCCGCCGCTCGCGGCCGCGATGTGCGTGTCCCGCCTGGTGGCCGGCGTCCACTACCCCTCGGACGTGCTGGTCGGAGCCCTCCTCGGCGGGGCCACGGCCCGGCTGGGGGCGGGGTGGATGGGCCGCCCGCGAGCCCTGGTCCGCCCGCACCCTCCAGCGAGTCCCGCGCTCCGTCCCGCCCCCCTCGGAGCCCCCTCATGACCCGCCCCGGGCTCGCCGTCCTCGAAGAGCGGGTGGCCCGGCATCCGGGGCGGCGTCTGCTCGGGCTGCCCGGCGGCGTCCTCAGGACCGCGCGGCCCCGGCAGTGGATCAAGAACGTGCTCGTCGCCGCCGCGCCCGCCGCCGCCGGGCAGCTGGACTCGCGCCACACCCTGGGCCAACTCGCCCTGGTGTTCGTGCTGTTCACGGCCGCCGCCTCCGCCGTGTACCTCGTCAACGACGCGCGCGACGCCGCCGCCGACCGCGCACATCCGCAGAAGTGCCACCGGCCGGTGGCCACCGGGCAGGTGCCGGTGCCGGTCGCGTACGCCGTCGGGGCGCTGCTCGCGCTGCTCGCCCCGATCGGCGCGGCCCTCACCTGCAACGCCATGACGGCGACCCTGCTCACCGGGTACGTGGTGATGCAGCTCGCCTACTGCGTCAAGCTCAAGCACGTCCTCGTCGTCGACCTCGTCGTGGTCACCGCCGGGTTCCTGATGCGGGCCATGATCGGCGGGGTCGCGCTCGCCATCCCGCTCTCGCGCTGGTTCCTGATCACCGCCGGGTTCGGCGCGCTGTTCATGGTCGCGGCCAAGCGGTACTCCGAAGCCGTCCAGATGGAGGGGCGCGGCGGCGCGACCCGCGCGCTCCTCGACGCGTACACCACCGGCTATCTGCGGTTCGTCTGGCAGCTCGCGGCCGGCGTCGCGGTCCTCGCGTACTGCATGTGGGCGCTGGAGAGCGGCGGCATGGCGGGCGGCTCGCTGCTGCCGTGGCGGCAGTTGTCGATGGTCCCGTTCATCGGCGGGATCCTGCGGTACGCCGTGTTCGCCGACCGGGGGAGCGCGGGCGCCCCCGAGGACGTGGTCCTGCACGACCGGGCCCTGGTGGTCATCGGTCTGGTGTGGGTCGCGCTGTACGGGCTGGCGGTGGCCGACCTGTGACGGGCCTGCGCCGGCGCGTGCGCCGGGCCGAGCTCGTCGGGTTCGCGCTGGCCGGGATCTGCGCGTACGCCGTCGATCTCGGCCTCTTCGTCTGGCTGCGGTCGGGCCTGGCGTGGGACCCGGTCACCGCCAAGTGCCTCTCCTTCGTGGCGGGGTGCACCGTCGCGTACCTCGGCAACGCCTTCGGTACGTACCGGGGCAGCCGGGCCGGGGGCCGCGAGTACGCCGTGTTCTTCGCGGTGAACCTCGCGGGCGCGCTGGTGCAGCTGCTCTGTCTGGCCGTCACGCACTACGGCCTCGGCTTCACTTCGCCGCGCGCCGACACGCTCTCCGGGGCCGTGGTCGGGATGGCGCTCGCCACCTGCCTGCGCTTTTGGGGGACACGGATGCTTGTCTTCAGGGTGAAGGAGGGTACTCGGACGTCATGGACTGGCTGAAGAATCTTCCCGTCGTCGGGCCGTGGGTGGTCCGGCTGATGCGGACGCACGCCTGGCGTTCGTACGAGAGGCTCGCCCGGGTGCGCTGGTCCCGGCTCGCCGCCGCGATCACCTTCATCAGCTTCCTCGCGCTGTTCCCGCTGCTCACCATGAGCGCGGCGATCGCCGCCGCCGTGCTGACCCCGGGCCGCGTCGAGAAGCTCCAGAAGAACCTCTCCGAGCAGGTCCCCGGCATCTCCGACCAGCTCGACCTCCAGGACCTGACCCGTAACGCGGGCACGATCGGGGTCGTCGCCGGGGCGCTGCTGCTGTTCACCGGCATCGGCTGGATCGGCCAGATGCGCGGCTGTCTGCGGGCGGTGTGGGACCGGGACGACGACGAGGACGAGAACCCGTTCCTGCGCGTGCTCAAGGACGGCGGGGTGCTGGTCGGCCTCGGCGGTGCGGGGCTCGCCTCGTTCGTCGCGTCCTCGATCGGCTCGACGGCCGTCGGCTGGACCGCCGACCAGCTGGGCATCGACGAGAACGGCGTCGGCCGGGTGTTCCTGCGGATCGTGGCGATCGCGGTGGCGGCCGCCGCCGACTTCCTGGTCCTGATGTACGTACTGACCCTGCTGCCCGGGGTCTCCCCGCCGCGCCGCCATCTGGTGACCGCCGGGATCATCGGCGCGGTGGGGTTCGAGCTGCTGAAGCTGCTGCTCGGCGGCTATATGCAGCATGTCGCCGCCAAGAGCATGTACGGGGCGTTCGGGGTGCCCATCGCGCTGCTGCTGTGGATCAACTTCACCGCGAAGCTGCTGCTGTTCTGCGCCGCCTGGACGGCCACCCCGGCCAAAGCCGACGACCCCGAGCTCACCGCTTCCGGCGCACCAGCTCCGGCAGGGGCCAGCGACGATTGAGCAGATACACCCCGGCGGCGACGACCAGGAGCGCGCCGCCCGCGATGGCGAGCGCGGTGCCGATGCCACCGGCGCCGGGCCCCTTGCGTGCGGTGACCGCGGCCTTGGCGGTGTCGCGGGCGGTGCCGTCCGCCGAGGGCCGCGAGCCCTGCGGGGCGCCGGTCGGGACCGCCGACTTGGGCGCGACCAGCTCGCCCACCGGGGTGACCTTGCCGACCGCCGCGAAGCCCCAGTCAAGCAGGCGGGCTGCCTCCTTGTAGACGGCCTGGCCCTCGGAGGAGTCCGGGTTCATCACCGTGACGAGCAGCACCCGGCCGTTGCGCTCGGCGACGCCGGTGAAGGTCGCGCCCGCGTTGGTGGTGTTGCCGTTCTTGACGCCCGCGATGCCCTTGTACGGGGTGAGGCCGTTGTCACCGGTGAGCAGCCGGTTGGTGTTCTGGATCTCGAAGTAGTCCCGCTCGTTGTTCTTGGCCTCGGCGCCGGGGAACTTGGCGGAGGCGGTCGAGCAGTACTCGCGGAAGTCCTTCTTCTGCAGGCCCGAGCGGGCGAACAGGGTGAGGTCGTACGCGCTGGAGACCTGCCCGGGTGCGTCGTAGCCGTCCGGCGAGACCACGTGGGTGTCGAGCGCCTGGAGGTCGTCGGCGTGCTCCTGCATGTTCTGGACGGTCTTGGGCACGCCGCCGTTCATCGCCGACAGCACGTGCACGGCGTCGTTGCCGGAGCGCAGGAAGACGCCGAGCCACAGGTCGTGCACGGTGTACGACTGGTTCTCCTTGACCCCGACCAGGCTGCTGCCCTCGCCGACGCCGTCGAGGTCGGCCGGGGTGACCGTGTGCACATCGGTCTTGGGGAACTTGGGCAGCACGGTGTCCGCGAAGAGCATCTTCAGCGTGGAGGCGGGGGGCAGCCGCCAGTGCGCGTTGTGCGAGGCGAGCACCTGGCCGTTCTCCGCGTCCGCGACGAGCCACGAACGGCCCGTCAGCTCCATCGGCAGCACCGGCGCCCCCGGGCCGAGCTTCACCTGGGTGCCGGGCTGTCCGAGCAGCGCGCCGCCGACCTTCGACATGACGGCCGGCGGCGGGTCGGGGTCCTTGCGGGTCTTCCCCGCCCTGCCGGGGTCGGTCGGCTTGCCCGGTTGGCCCTGGGCGCCCGGTCTGTCCTCGTTCGGCAGTGCCGACGCGGGCGCGGAGGCGAGCGCGGGCAGCAGCGCGGCGAGGGCGACCGCCAGTGCGATTTTCGCGGGCTTCTTCACAGCAGACACGCACGAGAAATTACAGGTCCGGGGCGCCGATCCGAACACCGGAGGGGTGACCCGCCGGGAGCCGCCACCCGCCCGGCTGCGCCCGCTTCGCCCCGGTGATACTGATTCCATGAAGCTCAGCAACCGCGTCTCCTGGTTCCTGCTCGCGTTCGGAGCGTGGAGCTGGATCATCTGGATCACTTTCGTCAAGAACCTGTGGAAGGACGGCAGCGGGCTGGCCTTCGACGACGCGGGCGACCCGACGGCGTACTTCTGGGTGCACCTCACCCTCGCCGTCGTGTCCTTTCTCCTGGGGACGGGTGTCGGCCTCATCGGGTTCCGTTCCGTACGCCACCTGCGCGCCGAAGCCGCCGGTTCCCGGGTCACGGACCGCTAACGACTAGGGGCGATCCCCTTGTCACGCGCGGCTAACGAGTAGCTGTGTAGTGAAGATTTCCTCTTCCGAATGTGAAACCCGTGTGATTGGGTGATCGCCATCACAGGTGTGGCCCGGGGGGTCGGGCGCGCCTGAAGGGGTGGGCGTTCCGAGGAGAGCACGGCGATGCGGTCGATCCGTATGCGGGTTCTGGCGATATGCGCAGTTGTGGTGGTCGCCGGTGTGGGGGGATGGCAACTGCTGCCGTCCGATGGACAGAAGGACGACCCGATCACGGTCGGGACGACGGACGCGATCACGTCCCTGGACCCGGCCGGCGCCTATGACGCCGGTTCCTGGGCGCTCTACAGCAACGTCTACCAGACGCTGCTCACCTTCAAGCCGGGCTCGGCGGTGCCGGTGCCGGACGCGGCCCGCGGCTGCAAGTTCATCGGGCTGAAGCTGACGACGTATCAGTGCGAGCTGCGCGACGGGCTGGAGTTCTCGTCGGGGCGCAAGATCACCGCCGCCGACGTCAAGTTCTCCTTCGACCGGGTGCTGAAGATCAACAGCGATGTGGGCCCGGCCCCGCTGCTCTCCTCCCTCGGCTCGGTCCAGGCCGACGGTGACACCGTCACCTTCAACCTGAAGACCAAGGACGCGACCTTCCCGTCCAAGCTCGCGACCGGCGCCGGGTCGATCGTCGACAGCGGCGCGTACCCGGAGAAGTCGCTGCGCAAGGGCAACGGCGTGGTCGGCTCGGGCCCGTACCTGCTCAAGTCGTACAAGCAGGGCCAGAGCGCGTCCCTGGAGCCGAACCCCGACTACCGGGGCGCGGTCACCAAGAAGGGCCTGCCCGTCGAGGTCCGCTACTTCGCCGAGTCCGACCAGCTCAACGAGGCGTGGACGGCCAAGCAGGTCGAGGTGGCGCACCGCCAGATGCCGCCCAAGGTGCTCGCCAAGCTGTCGCCCGGCGACCCGGCCATCCGCATCAGCGAGACGCCCGGCGCCGAGACCCGCAACCTGAACATCAACGTCCGCCCCGGCCACCCGCTGGCCAAGACCAAGGTCCGCCAGGCGCTGGCGGCGCTGATCGACCGGCCCGCGCTGGCCGCCGGCGTCTACGACGGCACGGTCGAGCCGCTGTTCTCGCTGATCCCGCAGGGCTTCACCGGCCACAGCACGGCCTTCTTCGACGCCTACCCCAAGGTGGACGTGGGCAAGGCGAAGGGGCTCCTGAAGGCGGCGGACGTGCACGCTCCGGTGAAGTTCACGCTCGCGTACCGCAAGCTCGGTCCCAACGGCGCCGAGGCCGAGCTGCTCAAGAAGCAGCTGGAGAAGGGCGGCCTGTTCGAGGTCGACCTGCTCGCCGAGTCCGACTGGACCAAGATGCAGAAGAACTACGCGGCCGGGGTGTACGACGCGTACACGGCGGGCTGGGTCGCGGACTTCCCGGACCCGGACAACTTCAGCCAGCCGCTCGTCGGCACCGGGAACAGCCTGCACACCGGGTACTCGGACAAGGGCGTCGACGAGATCATCCAGCGCACCCAGCAGTACAGCGACCGGGGCCGCACCGCCGACGACTTCAAGGCGCTCCAGGACAAGGTCGCCGAGGACGTGCCGCTGATCCCGCTGTGGCAGGGCAAGGACTACGTGGTGAGCAGCCGCAGTGTCGGCGGCCTCCAGTACCTGTCGGACGGCACCGGCGTGTGGCGGCTGTGGGAGCTGGGCTGGATCTGAGCGGGGCGCTTCGCGGGACGCGGATGTCCGGCTGCGGGCCGCCTCGGGCCGGCCGCTCCCCCCAGTTCTCGGCTTCGCTCGAACAGAGGCCCCCATCGCGGCGGAGCCGCACATGTCACGGCCCCGCGCCCCTCAGGGGCGCTTCCGGGCCGTCACCGTCTGGGCCATGCCCGGCAGGAAGTCCGTGAACAGCTCGTGCACCTCGTGGACGAGCGGGCGCAGCACCCGGAAGCGGGCGAGCGCCACGCCGCGCGTGGTGAGCTTGGCGCCGCGCGCGGCCAGCCGGTAGCTGCGCTCGCGGCCCTCGGAGCGGTCGAACACCCAGTACAGGACCAGGCCCATCTGGGAGAGCCACATCAACTCGGGCAGCACGTCCACGAGTTCGGCCGGAACCTTGGTCTTCGTCCCCGCCAGCACCTCGCGGTGCACGTCGATGGCCGCCTCGCGGGCGTGCTCGGACTCCGGCGAGAAGGGGCTGAGCGGGCTGTCCGGGTCGGCCGCGTTCTTGAAGAACTGCGCGGCGAACTCGTGGTACGGGGCCGCGATGTCGAGCCAGGCGCTGAGCACCCCGGCGAGGCGCGCCTCCAGATCCGTCTCGCGGTCGAGCACGTCCCGGACGGCCGCCTGGTGCTCGGCGGCGATCCGGTCGTAGAACCCCTGGATCAGATGCTCTTTGCCGGCGAAGTAGTAGTACGCGTTGCCGACCGAGACCCCGGCCTCCTTGGCGATGGCCCGCATCGTCGTCCTGTCGTAACCGAGCTCCTGGAACAGCCGCATGGCGGTCTCCAGGATCAGGGTGCGGGTCTGCTCGCCCTTGGCGGGGCTCTGCTCGCTCCTGGCAAGCCCGGACTCGCTCCTGGCGAGCTCGGACTCGCTCCTGGCGAGCTCGGACTCGCTCCGGGGGAGCTCGGACTCTGCGGGCACGCGCGCGTTCTCTGCTGGCACGGCACGAGCCTAATCGGCCACGGAGCAGCCGCTGCCGCAGGTTGCCGGTCCGGTGTACGCCCAGCCCCCGCGCGGGTCGTACCGCCAGCCGTCCTCGCGGAGGTAGGCGCCGCCGCCCGCGCCCGCCACCCGGCGGTCGCGGTGGGACTCGCGGTAGCGGGAGGCGGCGATCACCGCGCCGCGCGCGAACCGCGCCCCGGCCGGGGTGCTGAAGCGGTGGGCCATGGGCCGGTACTCGCGCAGCGCCCACAGACAGACCACCCAGGCGGCCGGGCCCCGGTAGACCTGTCCGGCGTCGGCGACGACGGTGATCTCCTCGAAGGTGGCCGCGTGGTCGAGGCGGGGGAAGCGGCGGCGGGCCCCGGCGGACCCGGCGGGCACCAGGTCGAGCGGGACCAGCTGACGCTGCTTCATCAGCCAGCCGCGCAGGAAGGCACAGAGCGGGCAGCCGGCGTCGTACAGGACGGTGAGCCGGCGGACCGGGGCGCGCCCGGCGCCCCGGTCGGCGGTGGTGGCGGTGACCATCGGGCTCAGGCCCCGGCGGCCGGCGCGGCCCACGGGCCCTGGTTCCCGGTGAAGCCCTGCGGCGGCACCGGCGGGTTCTGCTCCCGCTCCATCAGGCCCCGGCGGCGGAACCTGTTGAGCGCGTACACATTGCCCAGGTGCATCACGCCGAGCACCAGCAGCACCACGCCGAGCTTCTTCGACAGCGCCTCGAAGACCTGCCGGGCGTTGTCGATGCCGCCGTCGTCCTGGAGGTAGAGGGCGACGAAGCCCAGGTTCACCAGGTAGAAGCCGACCACCAGAAGGCGGTTGACCGCGTCGGCGAGCTTCTCGTCGCCGAGGACGTCCGCGAGGAAGACCCGGCCGTTGCGGCTGAGCGTGCGCGCCACCCAGACCGTCAGCGCGACACCGACCAGCAGGTAGATGACGTATGCGACGACTGTGAGGTCCATTTTCCCACCCCTTCTCGGAGCCTTCCTGAACGCGTTCAAGAAGCTGTTGTCTGGAGAGTAGACCTCGTTTTGAACATGTTCAAGCCGGGGTGGAGGAGAGTACGGGGGCGTCCTTCGCGGGGCGGCCGAAGTGGCGCACCCCCGGCACCGCCGCCGTCGCCAGACAGGCCCCGCCCACCACGAGCGCGGCTGCCAGCAGCGGCACTTCGGGTCCCCAGGCGTCGGCGGCGAGCGGGGCCAGCGCGTAGCCGACGGGGACCGCGGCCAGGGAGAGCAGCCAGTCGTAGGAGGTGACGCGGGCCAGGGCGTGGGTGGGGATGGCCGACTGCACCGCGGTCTCCCAGACCGGGGAGAGGAAGCCGAGCCCGAGCTGGGCGATGCCGTACCCGGCGATGGCGACCGGCGCCGGGGCGGAGAGCGCGAGCAGGACGAGCGGCAGGGCGTAGGTGGCCAGGCCCAGATTGGCCGTCAGGATGGGCCGCTTCGGCCGGGCGCGCCCGGCGATCAGCGAGCCGAGCAGCAGGCCCACCGCGCCCGTCTGCATGAACGCCAGCCAGAACGTCTTGCCGTCGAACTCCTTGAAGGCGATGGCCGGTCCGAGCGTCATCAGGACGGCGGCGGCGCCGTTCCAGGCGGAGTGGGCGAACAGGCTGGTCCAGTACCAGTCCCGCGAGCGCACCTCGCTCCAGCCCTCCTTGAGGTCGGCGGTGAGCGAGCGCCGGACCAGCGGCACGTGCCGCACCCGGATCGCGCTCAGCAGGGCCGCGCTCACCGCGAAGGAGGCGGCGTCGAGCACGAAGGCCCAGCCGGGTCCGGCGGTCAGGATGAGCACGGTCGCGAGCGCCGGGCCGCCCAGCCGGGTCGCGCTGTTGACCACGCCCATCAGGGCGTTGGCGCGCCGCCGGTTCTCCTCCTCGACCGTGCCGGTGATCAGCGGGGCCATCGCGGGCATCGCGAAGGCGGAGGCGGAGCCGCCGATCGCCTCGGCGAGCGCGATCTGCCACAGCCGGGGGTCCCCGCCGAGCAGTTCGGCGCCCACGAAGAGCTGGGTGGCGCAGCGGACGAGATCGGTGGTGAGCGCGACCGTACGGGCGTTGAAGCGGTCGCCCATGACGCCGCCGAAGGGCAGGAGCAGCAGCTTGGGGACCATCGAGCAGCCGAGCACGATCGCGAGGTCGGTGGTGGAGTCGGTCGCGATGTAGACGGCGAGGGCGAGCGCGACCGGGATCATGGCGTCGCCGATCATGGACAGGCAGCGGCCGATGAAGAGCAGCCGGAACGCGCGCGTGCGCAGGGGATGGGGCAGTGGTGGCATGCCGAGAAATATATTTCGGCACCGAATAATTCGTCAACGAAATATCTGGTGCCGAAGGAGCGGGCCGGGTGACCGCGTACGTACGATCAGGTCATGGAGCGCGCAGACGGGGCCGAGGGGCAGCGGGACTGGACCGACGGGCACGTGGAGCAGTGGCTGCCGGTGCTGCCGGGGCTCGACCCGGCCGTCGAGGGCGCGGTGACGCGGATGAAGAAGCTCTCCGTCCATCTCCAGCGCGTACGGGAGCAGTCCCTGGTCGACTTCGCGCTCGACCGGCCGGAGTTCGACACGCTGCACAAGCTGGCGGGGCGGGGTGGCACGGCGACGCCGTCGCAGCTCGCCGCGGATCTGGATCTGGCGCCCGCGTCCGTCACGGGGCGGCTTGACGCGCTGGAGCGGCGGGGATTCGTTCGGCGTACGCCCTCGACGACGGACCGGCGGCGGGTCCACGTCGAGTTGACCGAGTCCGGTCGGGCGAGCTGGACGGGCGCGATGGACATGCTGGGGGACGAGGAGTCCCGGGTGCTCGGTGCGTTGTCGCGCGGTGAGCTGGAGCAGCTCAATGCCATGTTGCGGCGGATCATGGTCGTCGCCGAAGGGCGCTGAGCTTCGGCTGCGGGCCGGTGCGGGCCGGTCGCTCCCCCAGGTTCTCGGCTTCGCTCGAACAACTCGAACAAGGGGGAACCCCCATCGCGGCGGAGCCGCACAAGGTCACAGCCCCGCGCCTCCGTAGGGCACCCGGTACCGCAGCCCCGGCCCGGACACGCGAAAGGCCCCGCCTCCCGAGTCGGGAAGGGGGCCCTCGGACGCGTACTGCTCAGGGAATCAGAAACGGCGCGTGATCAGCGCGCGCTTGACTTCCTGGATCGCCTTGGTGACCTCGATGCCACGCGGGCAGGCGTCCGTGCAGTTGAACGTGGTGCGGCAGCGCCACACACCGTCCTTGTCGTTGAGGATCTCCAGGCGCTGCTCGCCGGCCTCGTCACGCGAGTCGAAGATGAAGCGGTGCGCGTTGACGATCGCCGCCGGGCCGAAGTACTGGCCGTCGTTCCAGAACACCGGGCACGACGACGTGCACGCGGCGCACAGGATGCACTTGGTGGTGTCGTCGAAGCGCTCGCGGTCCTCGGCGGACTGCAGACGCTCGCGCGTCGGCTCGTTGCCCTTCGTGATGAGGAAGGGCATCACGTCGCGGTACGCCTGGAAGAACGGGTCCATGTCCACGACCAGGTCCTTCAGGACCGTCAGGCCCTTGATGGCCTCGACCGTGATCGGCTTCTCCGGGCTCAGGTCCTTGATCAGCGTCTTGCAGGCAAGCCTGTTCTTGCCGTTGATCCGCATGGCGTCCGAACCGCAGATGCCGTGCGCGCACGAGCGCCGGAAGGTCAGCGAGCCGTCGAGGTCCCACTTGATCTTGTGGAGACCGTCGAGCACGCGCTCCTTCGGGTCGATCTCGACCTGGAAGTCCTGCCAGCTGGCCTCGTCCGAGATCTCCGGGTTGAACCGGCGGATCCGGAAGGTGACCGTGATGTACGGGGAGTCGGCGAAGCCCGCCTCCGCCTTGTCCAGAGTGGGGGTGGCCATCAGTACTTACGCTCCATCGGCTGGTAGCGGGTCTGGACGACGGGCTTGTAGTCGAGTCGGATCGAGTCCTTGCCGCCGTCCGCGACCTCGCGGTACGCCATGGTGTGGCGCATGAAGTTGACGTCGTCGCGGTTGGGGTAGTCCTCGCGGTAGTGACCGCCGCGGGACTCCTTGCGCGCCAGGGCCGAGACGGCCATGACCTCGGCCAGGTCGAGCAGGTTGCCCAGCTCGATGGCCTCCAGGAGGTCGGTGTTGAACCGCTTGCCCTTGTCCTGGACCGAGACGTTCGTGTAGCGCTCGCGGAGCTCCGCGATCTTCTCCACGGCCGTCTTGATCGTCTGCTCGGTGCGGAAGACCATGACGTTGGCGTCCATGGTCTCCTGGAGCTCCTTGCGGATCACCGCGACCCGCTCGGTGCCGGTCGACGACAGCAGGCGCTTGACCTGCGTCTCCACCAGCTCCGCCGGGTTCTCCGGGAGCTCGACGTAGTCGGCCTTCGCCGAGTACTCCGCCGCCGCGATGCCCGCGCGCTTGCCGAACACGTTGATGTCCAGGAGCGAGTTGGTGCCCAGGCGGTTGGCGCCGTGCACCGAGACGCAGGCGACCTCGCCGGCCGCGTACAGACCCGGCACGACCGTGGTGTTGTCCGCGAGGACCTCACCCTGGACGTTGGTCGGGATGCCGCCCATGGCGTAGTGCGCGGTGGGCTGGATCGGGATCGGGTCCGTGTACGGCTCGATGCCCAGGTACGTACGCGCGAACTCGGTGATGTCCGGGAGCTTGGCGTCCAGCTGCTCCGGCGGGAGGTGCGTGAGGTCGAGGTAGACGTGGTCGCCCTCGGGACCGCAGCCGCGGCCCTCACGGATCTCCGTGTAGATGGAGCGCGAGACGACGTCACGGGACGCGAGGTCCTTCATGACCGGCGCGTACTTCTCCATGAAGCGCTCGCCGTCCTTGTTGCGGAGGATGCCGCCCTCACCGCGGGCGCCCTCCGTCAGCAGGATGCCCATGCGCCAGATGCCCGTCGGGTGGAACTGGAAGAACTCCATGTCCTCCAGCGGCAGGCCCCGGCGGTAGCAGGCGGCCTGGCCGTCACCGGTCAGGGTGTGCGCGTTGGAGGTCACCTTGAAGAACTTGCCGGTGCCGCCGGACGCGTAGATCACGGACTTCGCCTGGAAGACGTGGATCTCGCCGGTCGCGAGCTCGTACGCCACCACACCGGCGGACGTGCGGACGCCGTCGACCTCGGTGATGAGCTGGTCGAGCACGTAGAACTCGTTGAAGAACTCCACGCCCTCCTTGACGCAGTTCTGGTACAGCGTCTGGAGGATCATGTGGCCGGTGCGGTCCGCGGCGTAGCAGGACCGGCGGACCGGGGCCTCGCCGTGGTTGCGCGAGTGGCCGCCGAAGCGGCGCTGGTCGATGGTGCCGTCCGGGGTGCGGTTGAACGGCAGGCCCATCTTCTCCAGGTCGAGGACCGCGTCGATGGCCTCCTTCGCCAGGATCTCGGCGGCGTCCTGGTCGACCAGGTAGTCACCGCCCTTGACCGTGTCGAAGGTGTGCCACTCCCAGTTGTCCTCCTCCACGTTGGCGAGCGCGGCGGCCATGCCGCCCTGCGCCGCGCCCGTGTGGGAGCGGGTGGGGTAGAGCTTCGTCAGCACCGCGGTGCGGCTGCGCTTCGTCGACTCGATGGCCGCGCGCATACCGGCGCCACCGGCGCCGACGATGACGGTGTCGTACTTGTGGATCTTCATCAGAGAATTCCTCAGTCCCTCAGCCCGTGGCCTAGCGGATGTTCGGGTCGAAGGTGAAGATCACCAGCGTGCCCAGCAGGACGGTGAACACCGTGGCGGTGTAGAGCAGCATCTTCAGCCAGAAGCGGGTGTTGTCCCGCTGCGCGTAGTCGTTGATGACCGTGCGCAGGCCGTTGGCGCCGTGCAGCATCGCCAGCCACAGCATGGCCAGGTCCCAGACCTGCCAGAACGGGTTGGCCCAGCGGCCCGCCACGAAGGCGAAGCCGATCTTGGAGACACCGCCGTCGAGCACCAGCTGGATGCACAGGTGGGTGACGACGAGGACGACCAGGACGACGCCGGACAGCCGCATGAACAGCCAGCCGTACAGCTCGAAGTTCGTACGGGTCGACTTCGGCGTCTTCTTGGTCCGCATGCGCGGGGCCTCGATGAGCGGCGCGGGGTTGTCGGCGTCGTACAGGCCCTTGGCCTCGACCTCGCCGATCGCGGAAGTGGTTTCGGCAGACATGTCAGTCCTCAGCTCCCGATCAGTTCACGGGTGGCGTGGCCGAGCACCGGGTACAGCGCGCCGACCATCAGAAGGAGCCAGATGATCACGACGGACCACAGCATCTGCTTCTGGTAGCGGGGGCCCTTGGCCCAGAAGTCCACCGCGATGATGCGGAGACCGTTGAGCGCGTGGAAGAGGATGGCGGCGACGAGGCCGTACTCCAGAAGAGCCACGATGGGCGTCTTGTAGGTAGCGACGACCTTGTCGTAGTCCTCGGGGGAGACACGCACGAGAGCGGTGTCGAGGACATGGACGAACAGGAAGAAGAAAATGAGGACACCGGTGACTCGATGAGCCACCCACGACCACATACCTTCCCGGCCGCGGTACAGCGTTCCAGCCGGCACGGAAAAACCCTCCGGGAGCGGGGACTAGGGCCGGCCGGCTTGACTGTCGGTCTGACCCGGCCGGGTACGGTCCACCGGCCCCGGTCATCGTAGCGACGAGATGTCGGTTCGTTCGCGCGGGGTCCTCAGGTGTGATCAAACAGGCAATCAATCTGCCACGGACGGGCTAGGGACGGGCCCGGACGGGTCGTCACGGGGCCGGTGGTGGGGGCGGGTTCAGCGGGGCGCGCCCGCCGTGTCCGGTTCCGGGTGGTTGGTCATGAGATGGGCGAGCCGGGTACGGGCGAGTCGGCGCAGCTCGTCGGCGGCGATGGCCCGCTCCTCGTCCTGCTCGTTGGTCATCCGCACCCGGATGCCCCCGAGCATCTCGTTCAGGTGTTCGGTGGGTCGCCGCCCCTCCAGGCAGATCACGAAGGCGTGCCCGAACCGGCTCTCGTGGGCGGCGTGCGCGGCCCGCAGCGCGGTGTGGGCCGCCTGCGGGGCCGTGCGGTCGAGCCCCGGCGAGCGCTCGTGGGCCAGCGCCTCGGTGAGGTCGTCGTGGGAGAGGTCGTAGCTCGCCTCGTCGGCCGCCGCGAGCAGCGCGTCCAGATCCGGGTAGGGGCGGTGGGCGGCCACCCGCAGGGCCCAGCGGCGGCTGGCGCAGCAGGCGAGCAGTACGGCTTCGGCGGCGGCCCCGGGGGCGCGGTTGAACCGCGTCAGACCGTCCTCGGCCGGCTCGTACGGGCCCGGGATGACCGGGTTGGCGTGGGTCTGGCCCGGTATGGCCGGGCGGCCCGGGGAGCGGGGAGTGTGATGAAGTGGCGGCGGTCGCTTCCGGGGGCCGGCGTGGGATTCGCCGGACAGCGTGGGCTCCTGGAACGAACGACGAACGGCGGCCGGCGACGGCTTCGTGCGTGCGTCGGCGGAGAGACAGCAGAGAGGCGGGAGGTGAAGAAGAGGTGGGAGTGCCGCCACGCTATCGAGGCACGATGGAGGGTGCCCGACGGTTGCGCGAATTTCACCCGGACGTGAGGGGTGAGGTGCGCATGGTGGACGCCTCCCGGGTTCCTCGCCTCGCCTTCGCCGTGGTTGTTCCCGTATGGGAGGATTCTGAGTGATGTCGCAGTCCAGGAGTGCCAGCGGCGCCGACGGCGCCCGTGGTGAGCGGACGGCCCGGATGAGCCGGGGCGCCCTGGTGGCCCGCGTCGCCCTCGCGGCCGTGGCCGCCCTCGTGCTCACCGTGCTGGTCTGGCCCGAGGACGACACCCACGGCGGCCACGGCGGCCGCCTCGATCCCAAGCCCGGCGACTCCTCCTCGCCCGCCCAGATCTACCCGCTCTCCTCGCCGCCCCGCACGATCCCCGCCGTACGGCAGCACGAGCCCGCCCGCGGCCCCGGCTTCCGGCCCGTCGCCGCCACCCGCGTCGTCGTCCCCACCGGCAGCGAGGCGCTCTCGGACGAGGCCCAGCTGCTCGCGCAGGAGCTCGACAAGGAGTACGTGCAGGGCGCGGCGCCCAGGCCCGGGGACATCGAGCTGGCCCTGAACCCGAAGGCCGGGGCCACCCCCGAGTCGTACACCCTGACCGCCCGCGAGCGCACCGTGCGGATCACCGGCCCCGACGAGGCCGGGGTCTTCTACGGCACCCGCACCCTCAAGCAGGCGCTGCGCGACGGCGGGGTGATGCCCGAGGGCGTCGTCGAGGACTGGCCCGACCGCCCGCAGCGCGGCCTCAACCTGGACATCGCGCGCAAGCCGTTCACGGCGGGCTGGATCGAGGCCCGGCTGCGCGAGATGGCCGACCTCAAGCTGAACCAGCTCGGCCTGCACTTCTCCGACGACCAGGGCTTCCGGATCGAGTCCGCCTCGCACCCCGAGGTCGTCTCGCGCGACCACCTCAGCAAGCGCGAGGTCGAGCGGATCGTGGCGCTCGCCCGGCGGCTGCACATCGAGGTGGTCCCCGAGATCGACTCGCCGGGCCACCTGGGCGCCGTGATCAAGGCCCACCCCGCCCTCGGGCTGCGCAGCGCCACGGGCCGGACGGTCCAGGGCGCCGTCGACATAGCGAACCCGGACGCGGCGCGGATCGTCGACGACCTGCTGCGCGAGTACGCGGACCTGTTCCCCGGCGCCTACTGGCACCTCGGCGGCGACGAGTACCTCGCCCTGACCGCCAAGGACCCGGAGGCCACCTATCCGGGCCTGGCCGCCGCCGCACGCGCCAAGTACGGCGCCAAGGGCGACATAGCGGACCTGGCGACCGGCTGGCTCAACGACCGGGCCACGGCGCTGCGCCCGTACGGCAAGAAGTTCAAGGCCTGGAACGACGGCTACTTCAAGGGCACCTCCGTCGCCCCCGACCCGGCCCGCGAGGTCGAGTACTGGACCGGCAAGGAGCTCGGCGCCCGCCCGCCGGAGGAGTACCTGGCCGAGGGCCGCAAGACGGTCAACCTCAACGACGAGTACCTGTACTACGTCCTGGGCGAGCCCAACGCCTTCAAGTACCCCACCGGCCGGCGCATCTACCAGGAGTGGACGCCGCTGGTGCTGCGCGGCACCAGGCCCGTCGCCAACCGCTACTCCGACCAGGTGCTCGGCGCCCGGTTCGCCGTCTGGTGCGACTACGCCGACGCCCAGACCCAGGACCAGGTGGCCCGGGGCATCCGGATGCCGCTGCGCGCCACCGCCCAGAAGCTGTGGGACCCGCGCACTCCGGGCCTGGAGTGGGAGGAGTTCAAGGAGCTCGCCGACAAGCTGGGGTGAGCTCCCGGGCTCCGCTGTGACACTTGCGGCCGCCCGCGCGCAGAACAGACCATGGGCAGGGGTGGGGACCAGCGCCGTGGCCGGATCCGGAGCGACGACGCGGAGCTCGGGGCGGCCGTCGCACGCGCCCAGGAGGGGGACGAGCGGGCCTTCGCGGTGGTCTACCGGCTGGTTCAGCCGGGGCTGCTCGCCCAGCTGCGGGCCCTGGTCGCCGCCGAGGCCGAGGACGTGGCGTCCGACGCGTGGCTGGAGATAGCCCGTGACCTGGCCCGGTTCCGGGGCGACGGGGCGGGCTTCCGGGGCTGGACCGCGACCATCGCGCGCCACCGCGCCCTGGACCATCTGCGCCGCCAGAAGCGAAGACCGCGCACGGTCGGGCTCGACGAGGAGGCGCTGGAGGTGCCGGGCGGCCAGGACGCCGCCGAGGCGGCCCTGGAGTCCCTCTCGACCCGCTGGGCGCTCCAGCTGATCGCCACCCTGCCGCGCGAACAGGCCGCGGCGGTGCTGCTGCGGGTGGTGGCCGGGCTCGACGGCGCGGCGGCCGGGCGGGTCCTCGGCAAGCGCCCCGGGTCGGTGCGCACCTCGGCGCACCGGGGGCTGCGGCGGCTCGCCCAGGGGCTCGGGCCGGAGGCGGACCGGCCGTGACGGCGGCGGCGCCCGGGGACGCGGGGCGTCCCAACCGGCGGCGGGCGCGGGGGAGTCGGCGCGGAAGGACGGCCGGGGCCGCCACCCCCCACAGGAGAGGCCCCGGCCGTCTTCCGTCGGGGCCGTGTGGCGACCCCGTACTCCTCTCAGCGCCATGGCTGCGTTTTCTGTCACACCGCGCTGTGTCAGTGAATTGTTGCGGGTTGTACAAGTAATGGACTTAACCGCCGCCCAGGCCGTAGCGTGCTCCTTCGCGCCGGTCGGCGCGGCAGCGATGACCGGGCTGCGACATCAGGGCAGGGTGCAGGGAGTGCAGGGGGAAGACGCGGAGCTGACCGCCGCGATACTCGCGGCACAGGGCGGCGACGAGAGTGCGTTCCGTGCGGTGTACCGCGCGGTGCACCCACGGCTGCTCGGGTACACCCGCACGCTCGTGGGCGAGAGTGACGCGGAGGACGTGACGTCCGAGGCGTGGCTGCAGATCGCCCGGGACATCGAGCGCTTCAGCGGCGACGCGGACCGGTTCCGCGGCTGGGCCGCCACCATCGCCCGCAACCGGGCCCTCGACCACATCCGGATGCGCGGCCGTCGTCCCGCCGTGGGCGGCGACGAGACCGAGCTGACCGGCCGCGCCGCCGACTCGGACACCGCGGGCGAGGCGATGGAATCCCTCGCGACCGGACGTACGATGGCGCTCATCGCGCAGCTCCCGCAGGACCAGGCCGAGGCCGTGGTGCTGCGGGTGGTGGTCGGGCTCGACGCCAAGAGCGCGGCCCAGACCCTGGGCAAGCGGCCCGGCGCGGTGCGGACGGCCGCCCACCGCGGCCTCAAGCGGCTGGCCGAACTGCTGGGGACGGAGAACGCCCCGGCGGATCTCGGCGGTGTGCCGCCGCAACGGAACCGGTCGTGCGGTGTGACGCAATCGGGCGCGCCGACGCAGAAGGACATGTGATGGCCGACGAGCGCCACGAATGGCTGGACGAGGACGCCGCAGAGCGTTTGCTGCGCGGCGAAAGCGTCGTTCCCGCCGACGACCGCGCCCGCGAGCAGGCCGAACGGCTCTCCGCCGTGCTGCGCGCGATGGCCGGTCCTGACGTACGGCAGGACATGGGCACCTCCGCCGCCCCTGCCGCCCCTGCCGCCCGTGAACTGCCGGGCGAGGCCGCCGCGCTGGCCGCGTTCCGCAGCGCCCGTGCCGAGGCCGGCTCCCCTTCCGAAGTCCGGGCCGACAACGTCGTACGGGTAGGGCGCGAGCCCCGCGGCACCCGTGCCCCCCGACGGCTGCGGCCGGTCCGTTTCGGCCTGGCCGCGGCGCTTGCCGGGTGCGCCCTGGGCGGCGTCGCCATGGCCGCCGGGACCGGTGTGCTGCCCGGGCTCGGCACCGCCGACCCCGAGCCGGTGTCGTCCGTGTCGGCCGCCGCGACCCCGGGGCCGATCGCCTCGGACTCGCCGTCGGCGCGCACCGGCGCCCCCGTCGCCCCGCAGTCGCCCACGCCGGGCCGCACTCCGTCGGGGGAGGGCAGTACTCCAGGCGCCGCCACGCCGGGCTCCGCCGAGCCCCGGAAGGCGACGCCCGACCCCGCGGCCACGACCGAGGGCCCGAAGGGCGACTGGGCTTCCAGAAAGGTCGAGTACTGCCGGGACTTCCGGTCGGGACGCCTCGATCAGACGCGCCGGCAGCGGCTGGAAATCGCCGCTCTGGGCGCCGCGAGAGTGAAGCAGTTCTGCGACAACGTGATGGCGGAGGCGGACCGGGGAGGCAAGGGCGGCTCCGGCGGCAAGGGCGACTCGGGCGGCAAGGGCGGCAAGGGCGGCTCCGGCGACGACAAGGGGGACGGCCATGGCGGGCACGGCGGCAGCTCGGGCGGCCGTGACGGCTCGGTCCTGAAGCTGCCCTCCGTGAGCTGGTCGACGCCGCCCGTGAGCGGCTCACCTGCGCTCCCGGGGCTGCCGGGCGTCCCGGGCGCCGGTGACGCCGAGCAGAGCGGCCCGACCCTGCCGCCCGCCGTTCCGGTGGTCCCGCCGGCCTCCCGCGCGGTCCCGGCGCAGCACCCGCCCACCCTGCCCGGCGCGGCCGGAATGGGGGCCGACCAGCGGCTCGCACACCGGCTCGACCGTCTGGTGTGACACTTTTCGGCCCGCCGACGCAGTAGGAAGTGAGCCGACTGGTCATCGGCGGCGCACAGAGCCGGGGTTCCCCCCGTACCCAAGGCTCGGCGCGAACGGCGCGGGCGGGGCCCGGTCCCCCCGGGCCCCCCGCGCCCACTCTCCGGCGGCCG
>NZ_JBHWUR010000118.1:0-22831 GCF_042737755.1 Streptomyces sp. NPDC059994 | reverse complement strand
GTCTTTATTGTGGAGCTAAGGAGAATTGAACTCCTGACCTCCTGCATGCCATGCAGGCGCTCTACCAACTGAGCTATAGCCCCTTGTTCTGTTTTCCGCCCGGTTTCCCCTGGCGACATCGAGAACATTACACGGTCCCCCCGGCACTCCACCAAATCGATTGCCGTTCTGTACGGACAGGGCCGGTAACGTCCCCTTTCGTGACCGTGAACGTGCTCGCGCACACCGCCGCCCGTCTCACCCTCGTCCGCCGCCCCGTGGCGCTCGCCGCCGCGGCCTGTCTGCTCTCTTTCGTCACCTTTTGGGTCGCCCAGCGGGCTGCCGGGGTCTCGATGATCGACCTGATGGTCTACCGGGCGGAGGGAGGGGCCGTACGGGCCGGGGCGGACCTGTACGCGATGCGCGCCACGCGCGCGCGGCTGCCCACCACGTACCCGCCGTTCGCCGCGCTGCTGTTCACGCCGCTGACGCTGCTGGGCGTGCCCGAGATGCGTACGCTCGCCACGGCTGCGAACCTCGCCCTCCTTGTCGCACTCGCCCACCTTTCGCTGCGGCTCGCGGGGCGGGAGCGGCCGGGGGCCGCGCTGTGGGTGGCGGCGCTCACAGTGTGGTGCGAGCCGGTGTGGACGACCCTGCGCTACGGCCAGATCAATCTGCTGCTCGCGGTCGCCGTCCTGTGGGACCTGACCCGGCGGGCCGGCCACCGGGGGGCGGGCGCGGGCATCGGCCTCGCGGCCGCAGTGAAGCTCACACCCGCGCTGTTCGCGCTGTTCCTGCTGCTCACCGGCCTCGTACGCGCGCGTGGAGCGGGCTGGAACCAGTGGCTGCGGCAGGCGGCGACGGCGTTGGCGGTGTTCGCCGGGGCGACGCTGGCGGCCGCCCTGGTGCTGCCCGCCGACTCGCGCCGCTTCTGGACGTCGACGGTGTTCGAGACGAGCCGGGTCGGCCTCGCCGAGGACACCGCCAACCAGTCCCTGCGCGGGGTGCTGGCCCGGCTGCTGCACATCGGCGACCCGGGGTCCTGGTGGACGGCCGCCGCTGCCCTCACGGCGGCGCTGGGGCTTTATGTGGCGGTACGGGCCGAGCTGCGCGGGGAGCGGGCCCGGGCGGTGCTGTGCTGCGCGGCCACGGCGCTCCTGGTGAGCCCGGTCTCCTGGTCGCACCACTGGGTGTGGTGCGTGCCGGGGCTCGTGCTGCTCGGGGCCCACCGGATCCGCGGGGCCGTCGCCGCCCTGGTCTTCGGCTCGTACGCCCTGTGGTGGGTGCCGCACGGTGCGGGCCGCCCCGAACTGGCCCAGAACGGGCTGCAGATGGCGCTCTCGGCGCTCTACCCGCTGGCCGGGGCCGCCTTCGTGGCGGCGGCGGCGCTCGGGGCGCGGCGCGGGGCGCCGCTCAGGCCGTGGCGAACGAGTAGAACCTCTTGAGGGTGCAGTGCGCCTCCAGAAGGCGGCCGTAGATCGGCTCCCCCTCCAGCTCCCGGTAGGTCTCGATGGGGTCGCCTTTTATGATCAGCGCCCGCGCGCATTCCTCGCACCAGTACTGGTAGTCGGCGTTGACCGGTTCCATGTCCCGGACGATCGGCGTACCGCTGCCGCACCAGTCGCACTTCCGCCTGTGTGCACCCATCTCAGCTCCAGCTGTGGCCGCAGGCCGGGCACACGTAGGAGACGTCCCCGCTGTCGCCGGGCATCTGGGCGACACGGCAAGAACCGCAGGAAGGGCAGCTGATCCGGGTCGCTGTCCGCGGCGCACCGGACAGGGCCGGGACGTCTTCGCGGCTCGCAGGCATCGCGGTCTCCCTCCCGTTCGGTCCGTCGTCCCCCTCCGGCCGTCCCGATTCTGCCATGGTCGCGCAAGAGGGTCAGCGGCGTCGTGATAGGAGACCCGTCAGCGCTCCCACGAGGGCCGCTCCAGCCAGCGCCAGAGAGCACGCCCACAGCGCGCCGCCGGAGGTGTGCGCCCCCGCCGTGAGCCGGTTCAGGAAGAGCGTGCCGAAGGCGGCGACCCCGATCAGCTGGCCCAGCTGGTTCACGGTGGCGAGCAGCCCGCTGGCGTCCGCCGCGTCCTCGGGCCGTACGCCCGCGAGCGCGCCCGCGAAGGTGGGGCTGAAGGCCAGCGCCAGACCGGCGCCGACACCGGCGTACGTCACGTAGACGGTGAGCCCGCCCGTGCCGCCGCCGCGCTGCAGCAGGCCGGTGGCCAGGGCGGACACCGCGGTCAGCGCGAACCCGCCCGGCACCAGCGCCCGTTGCCAGCGCGCGGGCCAGCGCCGCCAGGTCAGCCCGACCGTGCCGAAGACCACGGCGGTCGGCGCGAAGGTGAGTCCCGCGCGCAGCGCGCTGTAGCCGAGGCCGCCCTGGATGTGCAGGGTGAGGGTGAACAGGAAGCCCGCGTTGATGGCCATCACCACGGCGATCCGGACGACCGCGAGGCCCATGCCGGGCAGACGCAGCACCCTGGGCGCGATCAGCGGGGCGCCGCCGCGCCGGGCGAGGCGCGACTCGTACGCCCAGAACGCGGCGAACAGCAGCGCGCTCGACCCCAGCGACAGCCAGGCCCACAGCGGCCAGTCCTCCTCCTGGCCGAGCACCAGGGGCACCGTGAGCAGTGAGACCGAGGCGCCGAGCAGCACCAGGCCGGGCAGGTCGAGGTCGCGCGCCCAGCGGGCCGCGCCGCGGTGCTCGTGCCGCTCCCCGGGCAGATGGCGCACGCCGAGCGCCAGCAGGACGAGCCCGATGGGCACGTTGACCAGGAACACCGGCCGCCAGCTGGTGCCGAAGAGGTCGGCGCTGACCAGGATGCCGCCCAGGACCTGCCCGGCGGCGGCGCCGGTGGCGAGCACGGCGGAGTAGACCCCGAGGGCACGCACGCGTGCCTCTCCGGTGAAGTTGCGCTGGATGAGGCTGAGCACCTGCGGGATCATCAGCGCCGATCCGGCGCCCTGCACCAGCCGGAAGGCGATCAGCTGGCCGGCCGTCCCGGCCAGGCCGCAGGCGAGGGAGGCGGCCGTGAAGACGGCGAGGCCGGCCAGGTAGAGCCGGCGGTGCCCGAGCAGGTCGCCCAGGCGCGCCCCGGTGATGAGCAGCACGGCGTACGCGATGGTGTAACCGGCGACGACCAGCTGCAACGCGGCGCCGGAGGCGTTCAGTTCGGTACGGATGGTGGGGGCGGCGACGTTGACGATGAAGACGTCGAGGAGCGCCATGAACTGCGCCGCGAGCACGATCGCGAGCAGCAGCGGGGGCCGGTTGTCAGTGGCACGGTCTTTACTGAGTAAGGGACTTGGGCCCGTGGGCAGCGCGGTGGTCATGGCAGCCAGCCTGACCCCGCTCGGATACGGGTAACGAGAGCCCGCTGATGCTGGTACTGACAGCACCTGGCAGCGGCGGGCGACGGGACCGACGATGGGGGACGTGACAACTGTGGCCGCACCGAACGGACGCCGGAGACCGGAACTCGCCGCATTCCTGCGCAGCAGACGCGCGCGGGTCACGCCGGCCGACGTCGGCATGCCGCCTGGCTTGCGGCGGCGCACGCCCGGACTGCGCAGGGAGGAGGTCGCCCAGCTCTCCGGAGTCGGCGTGACCTGGTACACCTGGCTGGAGCAGGGCCGCCCCATCAACGCCTCCCCGCAGGTCCTGGACGCGGTGGCGCGCACCCTGCGCCTGGACGAGCCCGAGCGCGAGCACCTCTACCACCTGGCGGACGTGCCCTGCGAGCTGGACCGGGAGGCCCTGCCGGCGGAGGTGGGCCCGGAGATCCAGGGCATCATCGACGCCCTGGACCCGCATCCGGCGGTGGTCTACAACGGGCGCTACGACATCCTGGCGACCAACCCCGCCTACCGGGACCTGTTCGACATCCCGGAGATACGGGCGACGGGTGTGCGCAACGTGCTGTGGACGCTGTTCACCGTGCCGGAGCCCGCCTGTCCCGTCCTGTTCCGGGAGAAGGAGCTGCCGGTGATGGTGGCGACCCTGCGCTCGGAGTACGGCCGCCATGCCGGGGAGCCCGCCTGGGAGTCGTTCATCGCGAAGCTCTCCGAGGCGAGCCCCTACTTCGCACGGCTGTGGAAGACCGGCGACGTGGTGCCGCCGGGACCGCGCGTGAAGACCTTCCGGCACCCGGCGGTCGGCGAGATACGGATGACCTCGGTGTCGCTGTCCATCAACGGGATGCCGGAGTGCCGGATCGTCACGTACACGCCGAACGACGAGGAGAGCGGCGCGCGCACGGCGACGCTGAGGGAGATGCGGGAGAAGATCTGGGCGTGAGGCGGCCGCGCGGGCACGGGGCTGGGCGGCCGCCTCACACCCGCGCGCACCCGGCCGGGCGGCGGGGCGTGCGGGAAGCGGGCGTGCGGTGCCCCGTAAACGCGAAATCCCGCCCGGTCGAACCGACCGGACGGGATCCCGTACCTGTGGAGCTAAGGAGAATTGAACTCCTGACCTCCTGCATGCCATGCAGGCGCTCTACCAACTGAGCTATAGCCCCGCTGTTCGCTGTGTTTCCCGCGCTCCTGCGCCGCGAACAAGAAGAACTTTAGCCTGTGACCTGCCGGAAAGTGAAATCCGGTGGTCGCACCGCCCGGGCGGGCGCCCGGTGCGCCCCGGCGGCCGCACCGGGGGCGACCCGGCGGCTGCCTCAGTCGTCGTCGCCGAGGACCGGCTCGGGGAGCGTCCCGGCGTTGTGCTCCAGCAGGCGCCAGCCGCGCGCGCCCTCACCGAGGACGGACCAGCAGCAGTTGGAGAGCCCGCCCAGGCCCTCCCAGTGGTGCGCCTCAAGGCCCAGGAGGCGGCCGATGGTCGTGCGGATCGTCCCGCCGTGGCTGACCACGACCAGAGTGCCGTCGTCGGGCAGCTTGTCGGCGTGGGCGAGCACCACCGGGGCGGCCCGGTCGGCCACCTCGGTCTCCAGCTCTCCGCCGCCCCGGCGCACCGGCTCGCCGCGCTTCCACGCCGCGTACTGCTCGCCGTAGCGCCCCACGATCTCCTCGTGGGTCAGGCCCTGCCAGGCGCCCGCGTACGTCTCCCGAAGGGCCGAGTCATGGGTCACCGGCAGCCCGGAGACCGCGGCCAGCTCGTCGGCGGTCGCCGCGGCCCGCTGGAGGTCGGAGGCGATGATCGCGTCCGGCTTCAGGGCCGCCAGCAGGCGCGCCGCACGGCGCGCCTGGCCGAGACCGGCCTCGGTCAGCTCGATGTCCGTGGAGCCCTGGAAGCGGCGCTCCAGGTTCCATGCGGTCTGGCCGTGCCGCCACAGGACGACCCGGCGGCCCCGGCCCGGCTTCGCGTCGCTGCTGTTCAGCTCAGCTCACCGTCCTCCGTCCCACCGTGCAGCTGGGCGTGCTCGGCGGCCTTGCCGCGGGTCTTCTTCGCGTCCTCGGGAAGCGGCAGCTCGGGGCAGTCCTTCCAGAGCCGCTCCAGGGCGTAGAAGACACGCTCCTCGCTGTGCTGGACGTGCACGACGATGTCGACGTAGTCGAGCAGGATCCAGCGGGCGTCGCGGTCGCCCTCACGGCGCACCGGCTTGGCGCCGAGCTCCTTGTTCAGGCGCTCCTCGACCTCCTCCGCGATGGACTTGACCTGGCGGTCGTTGGGTGCGGAGGCGAGCAGGAAGGCGTCGGTGATCGACAGCACGTCGCTGACGTCGTACGCGATGATGTCGTGCGCGAGCCGGTCGGCGGCCGCCTGAGCGGCGGCGGTGATGAGCTCGATGGAACGGTCCGTGGCGGTCACATGCTGGCTTTCGTCGGCGGTCAGATCGATTCAGATCGTTCTCCAGGATCTCACGGACCGCCGACAGCCCCGAAAGGATTACTTGATCTTGTAGTCCTTGCCGAGCACCACGGTGACATCCGCGTTCGCCGCGGCCTTGCCCTGCTTGACCGCACCGGCCGGAAGACCCAGCGTCTTGGCGACCTCTTCGGCCTTCGCCTTCTGCGCCGCGTCACCGTAGGTGACGGAGGACGACGCCGCCGTACTCGCGCCGCCCGCGTCGATGAAGGCGTAGCCGCCGTTGACCAGGTCGACCCGGGCCTTGTCGGCCGCCTTCGGGTTGCCGCTGGCGTTGCTGACACCGACGCGGACCGCCGCACCCTTGTCGGGGGCCGTGACCGAGCCGCCCAGGATGTCCTTGACCACGCTGTCACTGGCCTTCGCGCTGAGCGTGCCGTCCTGCTGGACCGGCAGCACCGCCGTCTTGTAGGCGCCGACCTTGGCGTGCTCGGCGAGCTTGGCCAGCGAGGCGCCGAGGTCGGACTCGGGCAGCGAGGGGTCGAGGATCTGCGCCAGCGTCTGCACGGTGATCGTCGCGGCCTTGGGGTCGTCCGAGATCTTGCGCAGCACCCCGTACATCACCTGCCCGAACCGCTGCAGCTGCTTGGCCTCGGCCTCGCCGGACCCCTTGTACGTGGCGTACGCCACAGCCATCTGCCCGGTCAGCGTCTGGTCGTCGCCCTTCTTCACCACGGGGGGCGCGCCCGCCTTGGTGCCCGGCACATCGGCATCCGTACTGATGTCGATGTTGCCGACCAGGTCGACCAGGTTCTCCAGGAAGGGCGTGTCCAGACGCCAGGTGCCGGTGATCCTGGTGCCGAGCAGGGTGCCGAGCGCCTCGCGGGTGCCCTGCGAGCCGTCGCCGTCGACGGACTTGCCGAGCGTGGTGCGGGTGCCGTCGTCGTTGGAGACGGCGAGGGAGTTGGGCAGCAGAACGGTGGTGCCCTGCTTGGTGGTCGCGTTGTTGACGAGCAGCGCCGTGGAGGTGCCGCCCTTCGCGGTGTTGTGCAGATGGACGACGATCACGTCCCGCTTCTGCGCCCCCGTCGCGACCGCCGGCTTCTTGGAGTCCGAGGACGAGGAAACGCCGGGCAGCTTGCCGGCCGACCAGAGGTAGCCGACGCCGCCGATCGCCGCGAGGGCGAGAACGACGACGAGCGCGACCACCCGGTTGCGGCCGCGGCGCCGCGCCTCTTCGCGCCGCTCGGTGCGGCTCTCGGTGAACTTCAGCCAGTCGATGACGTCTTCGGAGTCCTCGTCGGGCTCCTCGATGAACGAGAACTGCTCGGTGCGGTAGTCGCGTTCGTCCTTGCGCTGCTGCGGCAGCACCGGGATCTGCTCGGCCACCGGCTCGGGCTCGGGCTCGGCTTCCCGTACGGGAGCCTGCGCCTGGCCGGACGTCTGGGCGGCCTGCTGGGCCGGGGGCTGTTCGCGGTTCCACTGCTGCGTGGTGTCGTAGCCGTACCCCTGGTTCTGCTGGGGCACGGACGGCTGCGCGGACTGGCCGTACGCGTCGTAGCCGTAGTCGTACGAGGGCTGCTGCTGGGCGTACGGGTCGTACCCGTAACCACCCTGCTGCTGACCCTGCTGGCCCTGCTGCCCTTGGTGATCCTGCTGGGACTGGTGGGTCTGCTGCGGCTGGGCCTGGGCGTACGGGTCGTACGAGCCCTGCTGGGGCACCTGTTGGTACACCGGCTGGCCGTACTCGTCATAACCGACAAGTTGCACCTGCGGCGCATAGGGGTCGTACGGGTCCTGTCGGTCGTTCACCGGGTGCCCTTCTCTCACTCGCCGCGGTAGAGCTGGCGCTTGTCGATGTAGCGCACCACACCGTCCGGAACCAGATACCAGACCGGGTCGCCCTGCGCGACCCTCGCCCGGCAGTCCGTCGACGAGATCGCCAGGGCGGGCACCTCCACCAGCGACACCCCGCCCTCGGGCAGACCGTCGTCCGTCAGTATGTGGCCGGGCCGGGTCACCCCGATGAAGTGGGCGAGCGAGAACAGCTCGTCCACGTCACGCCAGGTGGTGAGGATCTGCGAAAGCGCGTCGGCGCCGGTGATGAAGAACAGGTCCGCGTCGCTGTTGAGGGCGCGCAGATCCCGCAGCGTGTCCACGGTGTACGTCGCGCCGCCGCGGTCGATGTCGATCCGGCTCACCGAGAACTGCGGGTTGGAAGCGGTCGCGATGACCGTCATCAGATACCGGTCCTCGGGCGCGGAGACGTTTTTATGGCTCTTCTGCCACGGCTGCCCCGTCGGTACGAACACGACCTCGTCCAGATGGAACTGAGAGGCCACCTCGCTGGCGGCCACCAGGTGTCCGTGGTGGATCGGGTCGAATGTTCCGCCCATCACGCCGATGCGCCGCTTGACCGGACCGGTAGGCACTTCCTGCTCTCCCATGCGTGCAGAGCCTACTGGCCCGGTGGAAACGCCCCGACTCAGCGGTCGCGGTTGAAGCGCGTGGTGATCCACAGCAGGAGCAGCAGCGCGAACAGGGCGCCACCGCCGGTGACGTAAGGGCTGAGGCTTTCGTGGTTGCCGCCGTGCTCGGTGCCCTCGGCGAGGGTGACCAGGTTGGCGGCGGTGCTGGTGAGGCTCATCGTCAGCAGGACCTATCCGGGAGTCGGAGCGGAGACTTCGGGCTCATCGTATGCGGGCCGCCCGGGCACTCTCACGCCGACTCAGCCGTTCAGTCCTTGACGGCGCTCTCCGCGTCGGGGCTCGCGCCCCGGCTCGCCTCGCCGTCCGGCCGGGCCGCGGCCGCCTCGCCACCGTCGTTCGAGCGGTAGCCGCGCAGCAACAGCCAGGCCAGGCCGCCCGCACCGAGGATCGACACCAGCAGCAGGATCCGCAGCACATTGCCGGGTCCCTGCTGGTCCGAGGCGGCGGCGAGAAGCGTGACGGCATCCGTCATGGCAGGTGTCTCCTTGGTTATCCACAGGCCCCCGCCCCACGGTAGCCCCACCGCCTAGGGTGGATGTCGTCAGGGGGACGAGCCGAGACTCGCAGACAGGGGGACACCATGACCGATGACATCCAGGACAGCGTGCCGAGCAGGCAGCGCCGACGATTCCCCGGGATCTCCTCCCGGGCCTACGAACACCCCGCGGACCGGTCGGCGCTGGTGGCGCTGCGCAAGCTCAGCGGCTTCGACACGGTCTTCAAGGCGCTCAGCGGGCTGCTGCCGGAGCGCAGCCTGCGCCTGCTGTTCCTCTCCGACTCCGTGCGCGTGAGCGACGCCCAGTTCGCGCACCTCAACGCCATGCTGCGGGACGCCTGTTACATCCTGGACCTGGAGAAGGTCCCCCCGATGTACGTGACACAGGACCCCCGGCCGAACGCGATGTGCATCGGCCTCGACGAGCCGATCATCGTCGTCACCACCGGCCTCGTGGAGCTGCTCGACGAGGAGGAGATGCGCGCGGTCGTCGGCCACGAGGTGGGCCACGCCCTGTCCGGCCACTCCGTCTACCGCACGATCCTGCTCTTCCTCACCAACCTGGCGCTGAAGATCGCCTGGATCCCGCTGGGCAATGTGGCGGTGATGGCGATCGTGACGGCGCTGCGGGAGTGGTTCCGCAAGTCGGAGCTCTCCGCCGACCGGGCCGGGCTGCTCGTCGGCCAGGACTTGCAAGCCTCGATGCGGGGCCTGATGAAGATAGCCGGCGGCAACCACCTCCATGAGATGAACGTGGACGCGTTCCTGGAGCAGGCCGAGGAGTACGAGGCGGGCGGCGACCTGCGCGACTCGGTCCTGAAGATCCTCAACGTGCTGCCGCGCTCGCACCCGTTCACCACCGTGCGCGCGGCCGAGCTGAAGAAGTGGGCCGCGAGCCGCGACTACCAGCGGCTCATGGACGGCCACTACCCCCGTCGCGAGGAGGACAAGGACACCTCGGTCTCCGATTCGTTCCGCGAGTCCGCCGCCTCGTACGCAGAGACGGTACGGACGAGCAAGGACCCGCTGATGAAGCTGGTCGGCGACATAGCCGGCGGCACGGCGGACCTGGGCGGCAAGCTGTACGGCAGGTTCACGGGCGCGGGCTCCGCCTCGCGCACCTCGGACCGGCCGGCGGACGGCACCGCTGCGGACGGGGCTGACGGCGCACCGCAGGCCGGACCGCGGGACCGGCCTTCCGGTCCCGCGGCGGACGGCGAAGGGCCGCAGGACGAGCCGGGCGGGAAGGCGTAGGTGAGTCCGGACGGTCCGGACTCCGCCTGACTCCGCCTGGGTCGTGGGAAGTCCGGACGCCCTGCCTACGGCGTCGGCTGGGCGCTGGTGGAGAGGGTGCCGCAGAGGGCCGCGGTGGCGGGGCCGGCCGCGTACGGATCGGTGCCCGCCGGGCCGGTCGCGCTGGTCCGCTCGCCCGCGAGCAGCGGCCGCAGCTGTGCGGAGACATCGGCCGAGCAGGCCTGCGGTCCGGCTTCCACATAGCTGAACTGCAGCTCGACCCGGTGCAGCCGCAGGTCGTCGCGGTCGAAGCGGAAGTGCAGCTCACGGCGGACGGTGAAGAGCGAGGCCACCTTGTCCGGGCCGGTCGCCGCCGGGCGCAGGGCGTACGTGAAGGTGTGGTCGGACGTCACGTCGAGGGTGTCCCGGCCGGACTCGGCGTAGTGGAAAGTGCCCTGCACCCGCACCTGGGAGTCGGCCAGCGTCACTTTGGCCGGATCGAAGCGCACCAGCCAGCCGGTGGCGGCGTGGCGGCCGTCGTCGGCCGGGTTGTCGATGCTCTGGTCGAACTGGGCGATCAGCTCCGGATCGAGCAGTGCCCGCACCTGGTGCACGGACTTGCCGGTGAGGACCTGGGGGTCGAGGGACGACTGGACCAGATACTCCTTGGCGGTGGTCACACCGGCGATGATCTGGCTCTCGGAGAAGTGGGCGGTCCTGCGGACGGCGGGGAGGTTGATGCCATCGGCGCCGGTGCGGAACTGGGCGGCCGGGCTGTGGTCGAACAGACGGGCGACGTCGATGCCGGGGACGACGCTCTGCGGGGCCAGGGGTATCACGGTCATCCGCAGGGGCTCGGCGGCGACGCTGCCGCCGCCGGGCTGGTAAGGGTGGCGCAGGCCCATGTACACGGCGGTACCGAAGGCGATGAAGAGGAGGACCACCAGCGCGACTATCTGCTTGGTGAAAGGCCGGAAGGACCAGCTGGGACGGCTGCGCACCGCACGCGCGTGCTCACGCATCCGTTCCTGGGCGGAGAACTCCTGCAGGCGGGCAGCACGAACGAACGACTCGTCGAATACGACGGATCGGTACTCGTCCTCACCTCCGCCGGGGAGGCCCTCCGGTGTCCCCTCGGGTGGCTCTCCACGCCCTGCCATACCTTCAGGGTAGGTCGCCGAGGGTGCCGGTAAACGCGCTGCTACGCGACAAGTTCTGACGAGTTCCCACGCGGTTGTGCAGGGTGGGGCCGGAGGGCGGTCAGAAGGTCGTCAGGACGTGGAAAAGCCGTGGTCAGGGGCGGGGCGGGCGGGGGCGTGGGGTGGGTGGGGAGGGGGCGGGGGGGGGAGGCCCCCTCCCCCTCAAGGCCTCCGAGGCACAGCCGATACCGCCGGCGCCGAGTAGTCGGCCGAGGCGGTCGGGCCGACGGTGGCCGGAATGGGCAGCCCGGACTTGTCCACGTTGCTGGTGGCCGGGGGCGGGGCGGGCTCGTCGCGGCTGCCGGAGGCACCCCGGTAGACGGCCGCGAAGGCCAGGGCGACCATGCCGATGCCCATGATCAGGGCGAGCAGCCAGGCGACGGGGCGGTGCCAGCGGGCCCGGCCGCGGTAGGGGCGCAGCGCGCCGCCGTGCGGGCCGTAGGGGCCGGCTTCGGCGCCGCCGGGGAAGGCGGAGCCGTAGGGGTCGGGGTCGCGGGCGGTGTAGGTGAAGTCGTCGTCGGCTCCGGCGCCCGCGCGGGCTCTGGCCGCTTCGGCCTCGGCGCGGGCCTGGGCTGCGGCCAACAGCCGTTCCACGGCGCTTGGTTCGTGGATCTCGGCGGCCCGTACGAAGTCCTCGTCGAAGACCACGGAGGCGAATGCGTCGTCCGCGCCCCCGCGGTCGTCGTCGGGCTCCCAGCCGTCCGGGAACGGCCTGCCCCCCACGTCGTCCGGCACGGGTTCAGCGTAGCCCCGGCGCGGTCGTTTTGGGCAGGGAGTGTCCGAACTCTCCCCCTCGGGCGTCCCTCGGGGAAGGTTCGGAGCCCCGTTCCCGCTACCGCACGTGCCCGTCGCCGGTGACGATGTACTTGGTGGAGGTGAGCTCCGGCAGGCCCATGGGGCCGCGGGCGTGGAGCTTCTGGGTGGAGATGCCGATCTCGGCGCCGAAGCCGAACTGGCCGCCGTCGGTGAAGCGGGTGGAGGCGTTCACGGCGACGGTGGTGGAGTCGACCAGTTGGGTGAAGCGGCGGGCGGCGGCCTGGGAGGTGGTGACGATCGCCTCGGTGTGGCCGGAGGTCCAGAGCCGGATGTGGGCGACGGCCGCGTCCAGGGAGTCGACGACGGCGGCCGCGATGTCGTACGAGAGGTACTCGGTCTCCCAGTCCTCGGCGGTGGCCGGGACGACGGTCGCCTTGGTGGCGTCGGCGTAGGACTGGACGCGCTCGTCGGCGTGGACGGTGACGCCGGCCTCGGCGAGTGCGTCGAGGGCGCGGGGCAGGAAGGCGGCGGCGATGTCCTGGTGGACGAGGAGCGTCTCGGCGGCGTTGCAGACCGAGGGGCGCGAGGCCTTGGAGTTGATGAGGATGTCGACGGCCATGTCGAGGTCGGCCTGGGCGTCCACGTAGACGTGGCAGTTGCCGGTGCCGGTCTCGATGACGGGGACGGTGGACTCCTCGACGACGGTGCGGATGAGGGAGGCGCCGCCGCGCGGGATGAGGACGTCGACGAGGCCGCGGGCGCGCATCAACTCGCGTACGGAGTCGCGGGATTCGCCGGGGACGAGCTGGACGGCGTCGGCGGGCAGTCCGGCGCCGCCGACGGCGTCGCGCAGCACTCGTACGAGCGCGGTGTTGGACTCGTACGCGGAGGACGAGCCGCGCAGCAGGACGGCGTTGCCGGACTTGAGGCAGAGGGCGGCGGCGTCGACGGTCACATTCGGCCGGGCCTCGTAGATGATGCCGACGACGCCGAGGGGCACCCTGACCTGGCGCAGGTCGATGCCGTTGGGGAGGGTGGAGCCGCGGACGACTTCGCCGACGGGGTCGGGCAGCGCGGCGACGTCGCGTACGTCGGCGGCGATGGCGCGGACCCGTTCGGGGGTGAGGGTGAGGCGGTCGATGACCGTCTCGCTGGTCCCGGCCTCGCGGGCCTTGGCGATGTCGAGGGCGTTGGCCTCGACGATCTCCTTGGTCCGCACTTCGAGCGCGTCGGCGATCGCCAGGAGCGCGTCGTCCTTGGCCGAGCGCGGCAATGGCGCGATATCGGCGGCGGCCGCGCGGGCCCGGTAGGCGGCCTGGGTGACCGGGGACATGTTCTCGTACGGGGAAAACGCGCTCATGTCCGCAGGGTAGTGCTCCGGGCGGGCGCGTTCCGCACGGATTCCACTCCCCGAGACGGCGCTCTCACGGTCCGGTCGCTGTCGTGCCCGGGTGGCCGGCGCCGCAAGAGCCGGGGCCTCAGGAGCCCGGGCGTCAGGAGCGGCCGGGTCGTCAGGACCAGCCCGGGCATCAGGACCAGCCCGGGCGTCAAAAGGGGTGGACGCCGACGGGTGCGGCCGGTGGTGGCCCGTAGCCCTCGGCCAGGCGCTGGTGGTAGGTCTCGCGGTCGATGACTTCCAGGCCGACGATCTCCCAGGGCGGGAGTTTGGCGGTGGAGCGGTGCTCGCCCCAGAGCCGGAGGGCGACGGCGGCCGCGTCGTGCAGGTCGCGGGCCTCTTCCCAGTAGCGGATCTCGGCGTGGTCGTTGGCGTATCTGCTGGTCAGTAGGAAGGGGTGGTCGTGGGCGAGCTGTTCGAGGCCGCGCCGGACCTCTTTGAGCGGGGCCTCGGCGCCGGAGACGCTGAGGGTGATGTGCCAGAGCCTGGGGGTGTCCCCGGGCTGCTCCCGCTCCTCGCTCTCCGCTATGTCGGCCCCCGTGCCGACGCTGGTCAGGGTCGGCCCGTCCTCCCCCGTGGCCCTGCGGGCGTGGGTTCCCCCGACTCGGGGCGCCGCCCCCGGGCGCGCTCGTCTCACCGGCGGCCTCCTGTGATGCTGTGATGCGATGCAGTACCTCCCGCGAGTCACCCCCGCGAGTACCCCGCAACAAAGTTGACCAGTCCGGGCCGGGTCGCGGGGCGGTTTTCGTGAAGGTGTCTGCTCGAAGGCTGGACTTTCAGCCGTTTCACGGGTGGAGAACGACCAGATCGTCCCTGTGTACGACTTCGCGCTCGTACTCCGGGCCGAGCTCCCGCGCGAGTTCGCGGGTGGAGCGGCCGAGGAGCTGGGGGATCTCCTTGGCGTCGAAGTTGACGAGTCCGCGGGCGACGGCGCGGCCCGCGGTGTCGCGGAGTTCGACGGGGTCGCCTGCGCTGAACTCGCCCTCGACGGAGGCGATTCCGGCGGGCAGCAGGGAGGAGTGGCGTTCGACGACGGCGCGTACGGCTCCGTCGTCGAGGACGAGGTGGCCCTGCGGGGTGGAGGCGTGGGCGAGCCACAGGAGGCGGTCGGCGGAGCGGCGGCCGGTGCGGTGGAAGTAGGTGCCGGTGTCGCGTCCGGCGAGGGCGTCGGCGGCGTGGCTGGCGGAGGTGAGGACGACGGGGACGCCGGCCGCGGCGGCGATGCGGGCGGCCTCGACCTTGGTGACCATGCCGCCGGTGCCGACGCCTGCTTTGCCCGCGCTGCCGATCTGTACGTGGGCGATGTCGTCGGGGCCGTGGACTTCGCCGATGCGGGTGGTGCCGGGTGTGCTGGGGTCGCCGTCGTAGAGCCCGTCGACGTCGGAGAGCAGGACGAGCAGGTCGGCGCGGACGAGGTGGGCGACGAGGGCGGCGAGCCGGTCGTTGTCGCCGAAGCGGATCTCGTCGGTGGCGACGGTGTCGTTCTCGTTGACGACGGGCAGGGCGCCCATGGCGAGGAGCTGGTCGAGGGTGCGGTAGGCGTTGCGGTAGTGGGCGCGGCGGCTGGTGTCGTCGCTGGTGAGGAGGACCTGTCCGACGCGTACGCCGTAGCGGGCGAAGGAGGCGGTGTAGCGGGCGACGAGGAGGCCCTGGCCGACGCTGGCGGCGGCCTGCTGGCGGGCGAGGTCGGTGGGGCGGCGGCGCAGGCCCAGGGGGGCGAGTCCGGCGGCGATGGCGCCGGAGGAGACCAGCACTATTTCCTTCTCGCCGCCGCTGCGGGCCTTGGCGAGGACGTCGACGAGGGCGTCGACGCGGTCGGCGTCGAGGCCGCCGGAGGCGGTGGTGAGGGAGGACGAGCCCACCTTGACGACGATCCTGCGGGCCTGGGTCACGTACTGCCTTGCCACTGTCACACCGGGGAATCTATGCCAGGCCGGGGCCTGGGCGCACGGCCGTTTCGAGCGTTGGACGGCCCCCCGCCGGGCGGGCGGGGGCTTGTTCGAGCGTTGGGCGGGCCCCCGCCGGGCGGGGCGGGGGCTTGTGGGGTCCGGGAGCCCGTTCCCGGGTGGCTCAGTCGCGCGGGTGGCGCAGCAGCCAGCCTTCCCAGGCGGAGGTGACCATGGCGCGGATGTCGTGGCGGGCGCTCCAGTCGAGTTCCTTGGTGATGAGCTCGGCGGAGGCGACGACGCGGGCCGGGTCGCCGGGGCGGCGCGGGGCGACCTCGGGGGCGGGCTCGGTGATGCCGCTGACTTCGCGGATGATGTCGACCATCTCGGCGACTGAGGCGCCTTCGCCGCGGCCGATGTTGAGGATGAGGGCGGCGCTGGGGTCGGCGGTGAGCCGGCGGGCGGCGGCGACGTGCGCGGTGGCGATGTCCTCGACGTGGATGTAGTCGCGTACGCAGGTGCCGTCGGGGGTGGCGTAGTCGTCGCCGAAGATCAGGGGTGCCTTGCCCTCGGTGAGTCGCTCGAAGACCATCGGGACGAGGTTGAAGATCCCGGGGTCGCCGAGTTCGGGGGAGGCGGCGCCGGCCACGTTGAAGTAGCGCAGCGAGGCGGTGGCCATGCCGTGGGCCTTGCCGACGGCGCTGACGAGCCATTCGCCCGCGAGCTTGGTCTCGCCGTACGGGCTCATCGGCAGGCATTCGGTCTGCTCGGTGACGAGGTCGACGTCGGGCATGCCGTAGACGGCGGCGGAGGAGGAGAACAGGAAGCGGCGCACGCCGGCTTCGGCTGCGGCCTCCAGGACCGTGCGCAGGCCTTCGACGTTCTCGCGGTAGTAGTGGAGCGGGCGTTCGACGGATTCGCCGACCTGCTTCTTGGCGGCGATGTGGATGACGCCGTCCACGTCGTTCTCGCGCAGCACACGGTCGAGGACGTCGCGGTCGAGGACGGTGCCGCGCTCCAGGCGGACGCCTTCGGGCAGCCGGGCCGGGTCTCCGGTGCTGAGGTCGTCGAGGACGACGACCTGCTCCCCGCCGTCGACGAGGGCCTTCACCACGTGAGATCCGATGTAGCCGGCACCGCCTGTGATCATCCAAGTCATACGGACAGTCTAGGAGGCCGGGCCCGCCGGCCCGGCCTGCTGTGACTTTTCGTACGAAGGTGAAGGCGGCGTAAGCGCGACTGCGGGGAAGCCCGCGCGGGGGCCTGCCCGCAAGCCCGCCCGGGCGTGCGGAAGTGGCGTACGGAAGAGGCGTACGGAAGAGGTGTACGGGATGGTCCCGTACGCCCCTGTTCGCTCCCGGTCCGCCCGGCTTTGTCCGCCGGTGCGGTGTGTCGGTCAGACGGTGCCCGCGCGTGGCGGGACCCTGGTGACGGCGGGGGTGGTGTTGAGGCCGAGGGTGACCAGGGCGACGCCTTCGCTGGCGCCTTGGACGACGGCGGGGGCGCCGATCATGAAGCCGGAGGACGCGTCGCCGTGGAGGGTGACCTGCTTGCCGCTGTCGATCATTTCGATGGAGCCGGTGCCGCTGCGCGAGCTGAGGATGACGCCGCCGGTGGCGAGGTCCTGGCCGTCGACGAGGGCGACGGGGCCGTAGCCGGTGACCTTCTGGTCGGGCAGTTCGGTCCAGCGGCCGGCCTGGCCGCCGCGCAGCTGGGCGACGTTGATCTGGTCGCTGGAGGGCTTGTGGTAGGCGAGCAGGACGGAGCCGTCGTTGGCGGTGACCGCGTCGGGTGCGTCGCCGGGCCGGGTCTTCAGTCCCCGGGCGCCGCGGACCATGGCGCCGCCGGCGTCCTTCTGGGTCCAGTGTTCGACCCAGCCGAAGGCGGAGCCGAAGACGTGGACGCGGCCGTCGCCGTCGACCGCTGCGGCCAGGCCTTCCTGGATCTGTCCGCCGCCGGGCAGCTTCTGCCACGGCGACCAGGTGCCCTGCTTGTCGCGCACGCGGGTGCTGATGCCCTTGGCGGCGTTGCGCACGAAGACGTGGATGGTGCCGTCGGGGGCGGTGACCGCGGTGGGCGGGCCGGTGAGGCGGCTGCGGCGGGGGTCGGTCTCGGGGTTGCCGAGGCTGGTCCACCGCTCTTCGAAGTCGCCTTCGGCGCTCTTCTGCTGCAGGACGACTATCTCGCGGGTGTCGTCCTTGTCCGAGGACCCCAGGTTGGTGAAGCGCAGCCCGAACACGAGGTGGCGTCCGTCGGGGGCGGCGATCGCGCTGAGCGCGGGGGCGAGGGGGCCGCCGCCGAGGTCCTCGGCCGAGCCCCAGCCGCCGCTGAAGGGGCCGGACTCGCGCCAGCGGGCGGCGCGGGTGCCGAGCACGGCGTACGCGCTCATCCGGCCGTCCTTGTCGACGACGACCTTCGGCCCGGCGGTCGGGTAGCGGCGGTGGGTGGAGCGGACCCAGCCCTTCTTGGACTTGAGGACGCCGTTGACGCCGACCGAGTAGTCGCCGCAGCCGGAGGCGTTGCCGCACTGCCAGCTGGAGGCGCCGCCGTAGGCGTTGAGGTACTCCGTCTTCTGGTGGACGGTGTCGTTGGGCAGGTTGTAGGGCCAGCGCTGGTTGTAGTAGCCGCGGAACGCCTCGGTCAGGAAGCCCGGGGTGCGCGAGCCCTGCGAGGTGCCCTGGCCCCACTGGGCGAGGGCCCGCCAGGTGAACAGGGCGACGGCGGTGTGGTCGGGGTGGTCGGAGTAGCCGACCTGGTCGCTGCCGCGCGGGTGCAGCTTGTCGTGGACCTGGGCGTCGGGGTCCGGGTCCAGGGTGCGCACCAGCGTGGGCCGGTACTTGCGCATCAGGAACAGCAGCGCCTCGGTGAGCTCGTCGCGGCTGTAGGTGTACTTCTCGCGGACCGGGGACTCCGGGGTCGGCTGGGTGCGCAGCACCACGCCGGGGGTGTTCCACAGCTGGGTCATGCCGACCCAGCCCCGGCCGGTCTTCTCGTGCATGCGCACACCGAGGAAGATCAGTTCGGCGCGGCGGCCGTTGTACTCCAGGACGTTCAGCTCGGCCTCGCGCCCGCCCGGCAGCTTCAGGGCGGTACGGGTCCACGGTGTGAACAGGGTCGCGCCGAGCATCCGCGCGTACGCCTGGCGCAGCCCCTGCTGGCGCGCGGAGACGTACGCGGGCACGTCGGGGCGGGCCTTGGGCTCGCCGGGTGCCTGGTTGACGCCGAAGGAGCCGCCGCCGGTGACGTACACGGAGACGACCGGGACGCCCCGCTCGATGGTGTGGAGGGTGTCCGGGTTCATGAAGAACAAGTCGTCGTCCGGGTGCGCCACGATCGCCATGGCGAGCGGCCGGCCCGGGGTGTCGAAGCTGCTGCGGCGGTCGACCGGCAGCAGCGAGACAGGCTTCGGTGGTTCACTTGTGACAGCAGCGCCTCTGGCCGACGGGTGCTTGCTGTCGCACCCGGCGATCGCACCGGCTGCCACTACCCCCGCCATCGAAGCCAGCACGGCACGCCGGGAGGCCACTTGGCGTCCCATCTTCGGCCAGCGTCCCATGTCCTTTTCCCACTCCCCGCTCCACGTTCATCTGCGATCAAGCAGACCGCCACCCGAGGAGAGGGCGGAAACTTCATTTGGGTTCCACTCGATGAAGCAATCGTGATGCATCGATAGAATTACGAAGCAACTTGCCGATCTTACGCATTATTGGCAGCATGCAACGCTGACCATCGGCCCAGACGAGAGCTAGGTTCACCGTGAGTGACTCACTGCTGCCCTATGCGGTGGGCGCCGCCAAGCGGGCGCGCCGCGCGGCAGTACGTATGCGCCGACGTGTCGAGCAGATGCATACCGTACCGGCCATCGACGGAGTCAAGCCGCGACCGCTGCTCAAGGCCGTGCACTTCTCGGTCTCCGGTGGACGCACCCTCAACTTCGCGGTGACGTTCCCGCGCCGCCCGGAAGCCGTCAGCGCGGCTCATCTGGAGATGTCGCGCGGGCGCAAGGTCGTCCACGTGGAGCTGGAGCAGGAGCCGCAGAGTGACGGAAGTCTCCTTCTGACGGCCACCGCGCCGCTGCGCCATGACGATCCGTCGGAGACCGGCACCCGCGGTCCGGTGCTCTCGTCCGGTATGTGGCGCATGGAAGTCGTGGTCACCGAGAGTGATGGCCGTGAGCTGCGGGCGAAGATCGCGTCGGCTCCCGTGGAGTCGTCCGACGGTCCCACCCTGTCCACTTCGCCGTCACCCACCAGCGGCGCCGTCTTCCGCCCGGTGCGCTCGGTCGACGGCCGCTCGATGCTGAACGTGCGCGGTCCGCGCCACCAGGCCGAGCTGTCCTCGTTCGAGCTGCGCTGGGACCGGATCGTGGTGCACGGCCGGCTCATCGCGCCCAAGGCCCCCGTCGAGGAGTACGTCGCGGAGGCGGTGCTGCGGCGCAGCAGCAAGGCGGCCGCGGCCACCGTGGCGTGGGACGGCGACCGCTTCACCTTCGACGTACCGCTCGCCGAGATGGCGGTGGGACGCACCACCCGCACCTGGGACATGCATCTGAAGGCCGGTGGAAACCGGATCAAGATCGCCCGGCGGCTGACCGATGTGCGTCACCCCAAGCAGGTCTACCGGACACCGTTCCGTATCGTCGCTCTCGACAACGGCGCGCTCGCGCGGGTGCACGCCTATGTCACCCCGGCCGGCGTGCTCGCCGTGTCCTGTACCGGATTCGGAACCGCCCCCCGTGGCGCAGAGGAAGTTGCATGAAGATCACGTTTCTGCTCACCTGGGGCGACGAGATGGGCGGCACCGAGATGGCCGCCTACACCCAGGCGATCCATCTCGCTCCCCGGCACGACGTCGAGGTGCTGAGCGTCTTCAAGACCCGCCCCGAGCCGTTCTTCTCGGCCGCCCAGCAGGTCGAGCGGCGCTACCTGGTGGACAGGACCGGATCCTACGGACGCCCGGTGCGCACCAGCGCCCTGGACGAGAACGCCTGCCGGACGCTGGAGTCGCTGCCGAGCGAACTCATCAAGCCGTCCTGGGAGTCCACCTTCGACCGGCTGTCCGACATCGAGATGACGGCCGCCCTCGGCTCCCTCGACTCCGACGTGCTGGTCACCACCACCCCGGCGCTGCTCGCGGCGGCCGCCGAGCTCGCCCCGTCCCGGGTCGTCACCGTGCACCAGGAGCACCGCGCCTCCCAGCTGCGCGGCGTCTCCGGTGAGCCGCTCCTTGTCTACGGCCCGCGCGTCGACGCGCTGGTGTCGCTGACCGAGCGCACCAACGACTGGTTCTCCGACTCGCTGCGCGAGGCCGCCCCGGAGCTCGCCGCGATCCCCAACGCGGTGCCCGACGGTTACCGTCCGCGCGCCGACCTGGAGTCCAAGACGATCGTTCTGGCTGCCCGGATGACCCCGGAGAAGCAGCTGGACCACGCCATCCACGCCTTCCAGCGGATCTGTGCGGACTTCCCCGACTGGCAGCTGCGGATCTTCGGCGACGGCCCGCAGGAGGTGCGTCTGCGCCGCCTCGTCGAGGGCCTGGGCATGCACTCGCGCATCGAACTCGTCGGCCGCTCCTCGCAGATGGAGCAGGAGTGGGCCAAGGCCAGCGTCTGTCTGCTGCCCTCGCGCAACGAGGCCTTCCCGCTGGTGCTCCTGGAGATGTTCGCGGCCGGTGTGCCGGTCATCGCGTACGACATCGTCACCGGGCCCGCCGAGATCATCCGCCACGACGTGGACGGTCTGCTCGTGCCGCCCGGCGACATCGACTCGCTGGCCGCCGCGATGTCCCGCCTGATGGGCGAGGACGACACCCGGCACGCGTTCGGCAAGGCCGCCCGCAAGGGCGTCTACGAGCGGTTCGGCGGCGAGGACATCACCGCCCGCTGGGAGCAGCTCTTCACCAAGCTGGTCGCCCGCCGCGACACCCCCGAGCGTCTGGCCCAGCGCGCCGACCGCACCGCGCTGCGCATCGCGGCCGGCGGCACCCGCAGCTTCAGCGTCGCCGCCCCCGTCTCGGCCCTGTCGAACTCGGCGGACGAGCAGAAGGCCCGCGAGGTGATGATCCAGGCGCAGGACCGCACCGGGACGCTGATCCGGTCGGCCGGCCGCCTCGCCGAGCAGCGCGACGACATCAACGGCCCGCGCATGGCACAGATCAACCTGGAGATCACCGCCAAGGTCCTGGAGGACGCGGGGATCCCGTACATCCTGCTGCGCCACGACGCCGGCGTCGCCCACCGCGTCGCCGTCCCCGTCGAGCAGCGCCGCCGGGTGATCGAGGCCATGTCCACCGCCCTGCACGGCAAGCCGGTCTACGCCGAGCTGGTCACCCCGCGCGGTGCCGCGCCCGGCGCGGTCCTCGCCGAGCGCCTCGGTGACGTGGGCGAGGTCGCGGGTCTGCGCGTGTTCAAGCCGATCACCTCCGAGAGCCGCACCCTGCGGTACGGACCGGCCTACGGCTGCAGCCTGGAGTTCTGGGCCGAGTCGGAGGAGGACGGCTGGCGCGAGACGCCCCGGCTGACCACCCTGCTCGGACGCCGCCTGCCGAACCTGGAGGCGACGGCCAAGCTGCGGGTCGGCGAGCGCGACTACCCGACGCTCGCGCAGTTCACCAAGCAGCTGATGTGGGACGTCGACTACCCGATCGACGTCGTCTACACCTGGGTCGACGACACCGACCCGGCCTGGCAGCAGCGCCGCGACTCGGTGCGCCGCAGCCGGGACATGCCGACCAACGACGCCGACAGCGGCGACGTGCGCTTCCGCAACCGCGACGAGCTGCGCTACTCGCTGCGCTCCCTGGAGATGTTCGCGCCCTGGGTGCGCACCATCTACCTGGTCACCGACGACCAGACGCCGGACTGGCTGGACACCGAGCAGCACGGCATCAAGGTCGTCAGCCACCGCGAGATCTTCAAGGACCAGGCCTGGCTGCCGACGTTCAACTCGCACGCCATCGAGAGCCAGCTGTACCGGATCGAGGGCCTGGCCGAGCACTTCCTCTACCTCAACGACGATGTGTTCATCGGCCGTCCGCTCAACCCGTCGTCGTTCTTCCTGAGCAACGGCGTGGCCAAGTTCTTCCGCTCGCCCACGGCCGTCCCGCCGACCGAGCCGTCCCCGGACGACGAGGGCTACTTCGCGGCCGCGAAGAACAACCGGGCCCTCCTGGAGGAGGCGTTCGGGCGGACCACGACGACCAGCTTCCTGCACGCGCCGCACCCGCTGCGCCGCAGTGTGCTGACCGAGATCGCCGACAAGTTCCCGGCCGAGGTGGGCCGTACCGCGGCCAACCCGTTCCGCGCCAACTCGGACCTGTCGATCACGTCCTCGCTGCACCACCACTACGGCTACCTGATCGGCAGCTCGGTGCCGAGCGCCATCTCGTGCAGCTACATCAACGTGGGCAACTACGACCACCACACGGTGCTGACCCGGCTGCTCGCCGAGCGCGCCCACGACGTGTTCTGCATCGGCGAGTCCGCCGACGCGGAGGTGTCGGTGGAGGAGCAGGACCGCGTGCTGCGGGCGTTCCTGAGCGCCTACTTCCCGGTGAAGTCCCGCTTCGAGCGCGACTGACGTGCCTGACGCGCCTGTCGCGTCGGATACGGGAAAAGGGGCTCGCCCCGGACCTTCTGGTCCGGGG